>JAUHVS010000098.1 GCA_030424955.1 bacterium
TGCACCTCGAGGTCGGCCATGTCGTTGTTGGCGTAGCGGAAGCGCTTCGCCTTGCACAGCCGCACGCCGTCGATGATCGAGGCGTGGTTGAGGCTGTCGCTGATGACGGCGTCCTCGGGCCCGAGCAGGGTCTCGAACAGGCCGCCGTTGGCGTCGAAGGCCGACGAATAGAGGATGGTGTCCTCGGTGCCCAAAAAGGCGCTCAGCCGGGCCTCGAGGGTCTTGTGCAGGTCCTGTGTGCCGCAGATGAACCGCACCGAGGCCATGCCAAAGCCGTACTGGTCGCCGGCGGCCTTGGCGGCCTCCACCAGGCGCGGGTGGTTGGCCAGGCCCAGGTAGTTGTTGGCGCAGAAGTTGATGACCTCGCGGCCCCCGACCTCGATGACGGCGTCCTGCGGGGAGCGGATGATCCGCTCCGCTTTGTAGAGCCCCTGCGCGTGCAGGGCCTCGGTCTGGGTGTGCAGGTGAGTGAGAAAAGCCTGGTGCACAGCGGCCTCCTGCGAGGGTCGGTGGGTCTGGGCGGCGTGGTCGCCTGAGCGCCGCAGTATAGCGGGTTCAGGGCGCGGTGATACGGGCCAGATCCAGGCCGCCGGCGAACAGGTAGGACACCGCCGGGCCGTAGCCGTGCACCATCACGCCGCAGCGCCCCGGGCAGGTCAGCCGGTGCGCCCCGGGGGCCACCGGGACCCGCCCGCCGAGCCAGGCCCCGCCCGGCCCGAAGGGCGCGAGCTGGCCCGTGATGTCGGCGCCATCCAGCGCCACCGTGCCACCCTCCGGGGCGACCACGCTGAGGTAGCTGGCGGCATACTCGGCGGGCACGAGCAGCGCGTAGTCGCTGCGGAGCTGCGAGGTCGGCGGCACAAACGCCAGCGCCGGATCGCCGGGCGGCGGCTCGACGTCGGCCTGATCGCCCACCGACGCCAGCAGCTGCCCCACCAGCACGGGCTGGTCCGCGGTGAGCACCACGTCGCGGTCCAGCGGCAGATCGCACCACTCGCCCGGGCGCAGCAGCGGGCACTGGCCGGCCTCGCCGTCCACCCGCAGCCGGGTCTCGGCGGCGTAGCCCACCACCCGGATGCGGTCGGCCTCGTCGCGGCGGGGCTGGCTGCGGGCCAGCGCGAAGGTGTTGCCCCACGCGCTCACGGGGAAGAGCTGCTCCTCCAGGTGGTCCGCGCAGCAGGTGGTGCTCCCCACCGGGCCGATGAGCGTGCCCTCGTGGCCCGAGAAGGCGCCCACTCGGCCGCCGCCGAGCACCTCGACCCGGGTGCCGGTCAGGCCACCGCCGGCCTCGGCCTCGAGGTTGAGCACGTCGAAGGGCTGCAGCGTGAACTCCCCCGCCTGCCCGGCCGCCATCGCCGGCACGCCGTCGCCCGCCCGCACGCCGTGGGTGGGCGTCACCCGCACGGTCACCGCCTCGGCGGCCACCACCGTGAGGGTCGCGTTGAGGTCGTGCACCGCCGGCCGCCGCCGCACCGTGGGCGTGTCGAGGGCCAGGTACACCCCGTCCCAGGCGTGGGTGGGCAGCAGCAGCGAGCCGTCGTTCGAGAACACGCCCACGTCGTCCAAGGGGTTGAACTGATAGGCGATCACCGGCAGGTCGCTCGTGAGCCGGTAGGCCCGCCGGCCGAGGCTGCTGAAGTCGATGGACTGGTCGGCCAGCCCCGCCTGAACCGGCTCGAACACGGCCAGCGCGCCGCCCGCGACCGCCTGGCTCGTCTGCGCACCCGCGGCGTCGGTCAAGGTCACCTGCGCCGCGTTCACGGGATCGGGGTTGGCCACCACCACCGCGAAGGGCGCGGCCGCCGCGTCGAGCACGCACACCGGCTGGGGTGTGCAGGCGCCGCCGCCCGGGCACACGCCGCCGTAGTCGCACAGCCCGGGGATGCCGCCTTCCCGAGGGCACACCGGCCGCTCCACCGCCACGCCCTCGGCGCAGGCGCCGGCCGCATCGGGCAGGCCGCGGATCTCGGTGGCGTTGTCGAGATCCACGGGCCAGAACTCGCAGCCCACATAGGCCCGCCGCTCCGCAGCGACCTCGCAGGGGTCCCCGCCCCCGCCCGAGCACTGCCCCCCGGGGCAGCAGGCCTCGCTGGCGGTGTCGGCCCAGCCCCCGTTGACGCACACCTGCTCCAGCTCGCCCACGCACTGGCGGGCCCCGTCGGCGCAGGCAGCGGCCTGGGCGTCGGGCCGCCCCGCGTCCAGCGGGGCCTCCGCCGGGGCCGCGTCGTCACAGGCCCACAGGCCCCCGCCGAGGGCGAGCCCCACCGCCCACCCGCGCGCGCCCCGGCGCGCCCCGATCCACCCCCATGCCATGCGCTCTCTCCCCCGTGCCAATCGCTGCGCCCATCCTATGCGAGGGGCGCGCAGAGGCCCAGGCGCGCGGCTCACCCGCGCCCCCTCGGCGCGAACCGTGGGCCCCGCGCCCGGGGGGTGGTCATCCAGGGTGGAAAGTGCCATCTTGCCGCCCTTGTTCACGCCTGTTCCCCCGCGCGCGAGGAGACCCCATGAAGCTCGCCACCCGCCGAGACGGCAGCCGCGACGGCCGCCTGGTCATCATCCGCCGCGACAACGCGGTGTTCACCCCGGCTGACGACATCGCCGTGACGCTCCAGGCGGCCCTCGACGACTGGGACGCCGTGCTGCCGGCCCTGGCCGCCCGCAGCGACGCGCTGAACGCCGGGGAGATCGCCGGCAAGCCGGTGGCCGACGTCGTGTTCGACGCGCCCCTGCCCCGGGCCTACGAGTGGGTGGACGGCTCCGCCTACATCAACCACATCGTGCTGGTGCGCAAGGCGCGCAACGCCGAGCCGCCCGAGACCCTCGAGACCGATCCGCTGGTCTACCAGGGCGGCTCGGGCAAGCTGCTGGGCCCCACCGACGACATCCCGCTGCAGGACCCCAGCTGGGGCCTCGACTTCGAGGGCGAGATGGTGTGCATCCTCGGCGACACGCCCCGGGCCCTGCCCGCCGAGGAGGCCGGCCAGCACATCAAGCTGATGACCCTGTGCAACGACGTCACGCTGCGCAACCTCATCCCCGCTGAGCTCAAGAAGAACTTCGGGTTCTTCAACAGCAAGCCCGCCACCGCCTTCGCGCCCTTCGCCTGCACGCCCGACGAGCTGGGCGACGCCTGGCGCGACGGCCGCGTGCACCTGAACCTGAAGATCTGGCTGAACGGCGCGGTGGCCGGCGACGTGGCCGCCGGGCCCGAGATGCACTTCAGCTTCCACGACCTGCTCGCGCACGTCGCCAAGACCCGCGACTTCACGGCGGGCACGCTGCTGGGCAGCGGCACGGTGTCGAACACCGACGAGGCCGCGGGCGTGTCCTGCCTGGCCGAGCGGCGCATGCGCGAGATCATCCAGCACGGCGCGCCGAGCACCCGCTTCCTGCAGGCCGGCGATCACGTGCGCATTGAGATGTTCGGCGCGGACGGCACGAGCCTGTTCGGCGCCATTGACCAGAAGGTGGTGAGCTGATGTCAGCGCATCGTTATACGCTCTATGGGTACTGGCGCAGTTCGAGCAGCTGGCGGGTGCGCCTGGCGCTGCACCTGAAGGGCCTCGTGTTCGAGAACGTGCCCGTGCACCTCGTGCGCGCCGGTGGCGAGCAGTTTGGGGCGACCCACACCGCCCGCAACGCCATGCAGCAGGTGCCGGTGCTGGTGGTCGACGGCCACCACCCCATCAGCCAGTCGCTGGCGATCATCGAGCTGCTCGAGGAGCTGCACCCTGATCCCTCGCTGCTGCCCGAGCGGCCCATCTCCCGCGCCCACGCCCGGGAGTACGCCGAGCTGATCAACGCGGGCATCCAGCCGCTGCAGAACCTGGACGTGCTGTCGAAGATCGAGAGCCAGGGCGGCGATCGCATGGCCTGGGGCCAGCGGGTCGTCTCCAAGGGGCTCGCGGCCCTGGAGGAGAAGGCCGTGCGCACCTCCGAGGAGTACCTGGTGGGCGATCAGGTCACCGTCGCCGACATCTGCCTGGTGCCGCAGATGTACAACGCGCGCCGCTTTGGCGTGGACCTGTCGCCCTTCCCCACCCTGGTGGCGGTCGACGGCCGCCTCAGCAAGCTGCCCGCCTTCGAGCGGGCCCACCCCAGCGTTCAGCCCGACGCTCAGCCCGTCTGAGCCCCCGGCCGGCGCCGCCCGCCGGCCCACGCCCCGCGACCCCGAAACGGGCCGGGGCGTCCCCTGTCGTGCCCCGTCACCGTCTCACCCTGGAGGGTCCCATGGCCAACCTCGAGCCCTTGGGCATCAAGCGCATCGACTCGCTGCACTACTACGTGCATGACCTGGATCGCAGCCGCCGGCTGTACGTCGACCAGCTCGACTTCGCCGAGGTGGGCCGCAGCGACGCCACGCTCACCGCGCAGGCGAAGCAGCAGTCGGTGCACTTCCGCGCCGGCGACGTGAACCTGGTGTTCTTCGAGCCCCGGGGCAAAGGCGGCCGGGCCGCGCGCTTCCTGGCGAAGCACCCCGAGGGGGTGGGCACCGTCGTGTTCGAGGTGGCGGACGCCCAGCGGGCCTTCGAGCTGCTCGACGCCCGCGGCGCGACCTTCATCACCGACGTGCAGCGCTACGAGGACGAAGGCGGCGTGCTGCGCACGTTCTCGATCACCACGCCCTACGCCGACACCACTTTTCGCTTCGTGGAGCGCGCGGGCTACCGCGGCCACCACCCGCACTACGAGGCCCTCGAGCCGCCGGCGCAGAGCAACAAGTACGGCTTCAGCCACATCGACCACATCACGAGCAACTTCCCCACCATGCAGCCCTTCCTGCTGTGGATGGAGCACGTGATGGGCTTCGAGGCCTACTGGGAGGTCGCCTTCCACACCGACGACGTGGCGGGCCCCCGGGACGCCGGCTCGGGCCTGAAGTCGGTGGTGATGTGGGACCCCCACTCCGGCGTGAAGTTCGCCAACAACGAGCCCATGCGGCCGCACTTCCGCCAGAGCCAGATCAACGTGTTCCTGGAGGATCACCGCGGCGCGGGCATCCAGCACGCGGCGCTGATCACCCGCGACATCTTCGAGACCGTGCGGGGCCTGCGCGGCGCGGGCGTGCGCTTCATGCCCACCCCCGACAGCTACTACGAGATGCTGCCCGACCGCCTCGACCGCCTGGGCGTCGGCCAGATCGAGGAGCCCATCGACCTGCTGCGCTCGCTGGAGGTGCTCGTGGACGGCCAGGCCAAGGGCCAGTACATGCTGCAGATCTTCCTGCAGGAGGCCGCCGGCCTGCACCTGGATCGCGAGGCCGGGCCCTTCTTCATCGAGATCATCCAGCGCAAGGGGGACCGCGGCTTCGGCGCTGGCAACTTCCGGGCGCTGTTCGAGAGCATCGAGCGCAGCCAGAAGGCTGAGGGGCGCAGCTGATGTTGCCCCGCCTTCAGCTGGGCGAGGTGCCCGCCAAGCACCACATCACCTTCGAGGCGCCGGGCGGCGGGCTGTACTGGGAGCACTGCTTCACCCGGCAGGGCTTCGACGGCCCCTACACCATCTCGTACCACCAGCACCGGCCCCACGAGCAGTCGCCCCAGGCCACGGCCCACGGCTGGCCCGCGCCCGAGGCGGCGGGCACCGAGCGCCCGCTGGCCAAGCGCCACTTCCAGAGCCAGCAGATGCCCCGCCAGGGGGGCGCCCCCCTCGATGCGCGGGTGCCGCTGCTGTTCAACCGCGACGTGGTGCTGTCGGTGCTGCACCCGGACCAGCCCGATCCGGCGTACCTGGCCAACACCGACGGCGACGAGCTGTTCTTCATCTTCGAGGGCACGGGCACCCTGCGCACGCCCCTGGGCGAGCTGCGCTACGCGCCGCTGGACTACGTGTACGTGCCCCGCGCCCTGCCCTACCGGCTGCTGCCCGACGACGGCGTGCCCCAGTACTGGCTGAGCATGGAGTGCCGCGGCGGGCTGGACTTATTGAAGCAGTTCCGCAACGAGGCCGGGCAGCTGCGCATGGACGCGCCCTACTGCCACCGCGACTTCCAGACCCCCGCCTTCACCGGCCCCACCGACGACGGCGTGCGCACCCTGGTGATCAAGCGCGACGACCGCTTCAGCGGCTTCACCCAGCCCAACCCCATCTGCGACGTGGTGGGCTGGGACGGCACGGTCTACCCGTGGGTCTTCCCCATCCTGAACTTCCAGCCCCGGGCCGGGCTGGTGCACCTGCCGCCGACCTGGCACGGCACCTTCGCCATGCGCGGCGGGCTGGTGTGCTCCTTCGTGCCCCGGGTGGTGGACTTCCACCCCCAGGCCATCCCCTGCCCCTACCCGCACAGCTCGGTGGACGTCGACGAGTTCATCTTCTACGTGCGCGGCAACTTCACCAGCCGCAAGGGCGTGGGGCCGGGCAGCATCAGCTACCACCCCTCGGGCATCCCCCACGGGCCGCACCCGGGGGCCTACGAGGCCAGCGTGGGGCACACCCGCACCGACGAGATGGCCGTGATGCTCGACACCTTCGAGCGCCTGGTCCCCACCCCCGCCGCCCTCGCCATCGAGGACGCCGCCTACATGGCCAGCTTCCTACAAAGCTGAGTCAAGTCAGTCGCTTGCGGCGTCGTTCAGCCTACGGGCCACAGCGCCCGCAGCCGCCCGGGCGCCACGGTGAACACCACCGGCGCCGCCCCCGGCACCTCGCCGTCGATGTCCAGCAAGGCCTCGCCCTCGACGGGCGTCAGGCGCACCTGCCGGCCTCGCCACCGCTGCACGCCCGGCAGGGCGTCCTGGGTGCCCGCGTACAGGGCCCGCAGCAGCGTGACGCCCGCCGGCAGGCCCCGGGGTGCCAGCAGCAGCACCTCCAGGTGGCCGTCATCCAGCCGGGCGCCGGGCGCGAAGTGCATGCCACCACCGGCGTACTGGCCGTTGCACACCAGCACCGACGCCACGGTGTGGCGGGTGGTGGGGCCGTCATCGATCTGCAGGTCCAGGGTGATGGGGGTGTAGGCCAGCTCGGCGCGCACCGTGGCCCAGAAGAAGCTCAGCCGGCCGCCCAGCCGCTTCTTCGACGCGTTCACGCGGCGGTCGACGTGGGCGTTGATGCCCGTGCTGGCCAGGTTGACGCAGGCCCGGCGCTGCCCCCCAAAGGCGGCCTCGATGACGTCGAGGGGCCGCGGGACCGCGCCCACCAGCCGGGCCGCCGCCCCAATGGGATCGGCGGGGAGCCCCAAGGTCCGCCGGAAGTCCCCGCCGGTGCCGCCCGGCAGGATGCCCACCGCGGTCTGCGGCGGCGCGCCCCCAGCGATGAGGCCGTCCACCACCTGGCTCACGGTGCCGTCGCCCCCGACCACGAACACCCGATCGGGCGCCGTGGGCGCCAGCGCCTCGGCCAGGGCCCGCGCCCCGCGCTCGGCGGTGGTGTGCCGCCAGTCCACGGGCCCCAGGTGCGCCTCGATGGCCGGCTGCAAGTGCGCCCACCGGCGCCCCAGCCAGCCCCCCCGCGCGGCCGGGTTCACGATGCCCACCGTCACCGGCGGCGCCTCGCCGCCCGGGCCTCGGCGTAGCCGGGCACGCAGGTGCCAAAGGCGCGGTCGGTCCAGGCCAGAAAGCCCGCGTAGTTGCCGCGCACCTTGCTGTGGTGGAAGTCGTGGTGCAGCGCCCCGTCGCTCCCGGGCAGCCAGTGGGTCAGCCCGATGGGGAAGTCGTAGCCGCAGTGGCCCTCGGCCGCCTCCCACTGCCGCACCGCGATCCACAGGTAGATCGTCCCGACGTGGGCGCCGATCAGCAGCGGCCCCAGCAGCATCAGCGAGCCCGTCAGCACGAACTCCAGCCAGTGCATCTGGTGGCCGGTGATGGCCCAGGGCTGCGCGATGCGGTGGTGCACGCTGTGGATGTGCCGGTAGAGCGCCCCGCGGTGCAGCGTGCGGTGCATCCAGTAGTAGAGGAAGTCGTCGAGGTAGATGAACGCCCCGATCTGCAGGGCCATGACCCACCACGGGGGCAGCGGCCCGGCGTGCACGCCGGTGAGCCGCAGCAGCGGCCACGCGGCCAGGGTGACGCCCACCAGGATCAGGTTGTTGATCGCCCACGCGCGCAGGGCTGGGCCCACCACCGGCTTGCGGGTCTTGCGCGGGGCCTGGATGCGGTAGCGGCGCAGCGCGGGCACATCGCGCCAGGCGATCCAGGTCATGGGCCCGGCCCACAACAAGAAGCTACCCAGGCTGACGGCGCTCGCGGCCACCGGGAAGGCCAGGAAGAGCGGCTCGGCGTACCAGGCGGCGAGGGTGTCCCACATGCCCGGCAGCGTCCCCCAACGGTGCGCGCCCCGCAAGGCGCCGGGGCGCGCCGGCGGATCCCCTTACGGCGCCGCGACCTCGACCGCCGCCCCCGCCAGCACCCGCCCGTTGACCCGCACCTCGACGCGGTAGGCCCCCGGCCGATCCGTGCGCGTGGTCACCGCCTTGAAGTCGTGCGCGGTGTCGTAGCGCACGGTCTGGCCGGGCCCCAGGCTGCGCTGGGCGATGCGGAAGATCTTGGTGCCCCGCTTGCCCCGGGCCAGGGGGCGATGCAGCACGTAGTCCACCAGCGCCCTGCCCTCGGCGACCCCCGTGTGGGTCAGCGTGAAGCTGAAGGGCAGGCGCTCGCCCAGCCGCGCGGTGGCGGGCACCCTCAGGTCACTCAGCGTCACCGGCAGCGCAGGATCGAACCCCATCAGCGCCAGCGCCCGCGGATCGGCGGCCCGCAACAGGCCCCGCAGGGCGTGCCGCACCAGCTTTCGCCGGTCGGGGCTCGGCTCGCCCGCCAGCCACTCACCGGCCACGGCCAGCACCCGGTCGGGGTGGGTGCGGGCCACGTCGTTGAGGTGGTTGGCCACCGACCGCCGCACGTACTCGCTGGGGTCGTCGCGCAGCAGCGCCAGGATCGCCAGGCCCGGCTCGGGGTCCGCCACGAGCGCCGGCACCCGCACGCCCCAGGGCAGGTAGGGCCGCGTCCCCTCGCTGGCCAGCCGCCGCACGTGGGGGTTGGGGTCCTGCGCGAAGGCGCGCAGCCGGGCCCAGGCGCGCGCTGGCTCAGCGGCCAGGAAGGGCCGCACGTCGAACTCGGCGCTGAAGCGCTGGGTCATGCGGTGGAAGGCGTCGAAGGCCAGATCCAGGTGGGCCAGGCCGTACACCGCCACGAAGCGGGTCACCGGCATCATCGCGAAGCCCGCCAGCCCGCCGTGCGCCCGGGTGCTGACCTTGGGGGCCTCGGGAGCCGCCTCGGGCGCAATCGCGTCGAGCAGCACCGCCACCGCCTCCGGGTACGCCGGGGGCAGGTGCCGCGCCAGCCCGTCGGCCAGGTGGCGCACCCGGTCCATCAGCTCCAGGGCGGCCAGCCCGGCCGTGGCGTCGGCCACGAAGGCGGCGGCGTCGAAGGCCGGCCACGCGCCCTCGAGGGCCTTGGCGATCCCGGCCACGGCGGCGGCGTTGAGCTTCTCTTTGAACGGCTCGCCCACGGGGCCTCCGAGACGGCTGCGGCGTCCCCTGGTACGCTGGCCGCGCTGGGAGGGGACACATGATTTGGGATCGACTGACCGAGAAGACGGTACGGGCCCGGCTCGACGCCCTCGACCTGCCGTTCAACCGCTACGGGCTCGACCCGCTGGGCATCTCGAAGGCGCACCTGGGCGCCTTCTACAGTCTGCTCAAGCCCTTGTATCATCAATACTTTCGAGTCGAGACCTTCGGCATTGAGCACGTGCCCCCCTGGGGCCGGGCCATGGTCATCGGCAACCACTCCGGCGGCCTGCCGGTGGACGCCGCCATGGCCCTCGCCGCGCTGTTCTTCGAGGGCGACCCGCCCCGCCACGCCCACGGCATGGTCGAGAAGTTCGCCCAGCGCTGGCCGGTGGTGTCGCCGCTGTTCAGCCGCATCGGCCAGCTCACTGGCCTGCCCGAGCACGCCGTGCGCATGCTCGAGGACGACCGCCTGCTGATGGTGTTCCCCGAGGGCGCGCGGGGCACCGGCAAGCTCTACAAAGACAAGTACAAGCTCGTGCGCTTCGGCACCGGCTTCATGCGCATCGCCCTGCAGACCCGCTCGCCCATCGTGCCCTTCGCCTTCGTGGGCGGCGAGGAGGCCCTGCCGGTCATCCACCACGCCGACGGGCTCGCGCGGCTGACCGGCGCCCCCTATTGGCCGGTGACCCCCTACGTGCTGCCCATCCCCCTGCCCTTCCCCTGCCAGCTGTGGTTCGGCGAGGCCATGCACTTCGAGGGCGACGGCCACGAGGCCGATCCGGTCATCGAGGGCTACGTGCAGCAGGTCAAGGACCGCATCGCGGCGCTCATCGAGCAGGGCCGGGCCTTCCGCCGCGGCCGCCTGCAGACCGCAGAGGGAGGTGCCCCGTGAAGGTGCTCATCGCCGGCATCAGCGGCAGCCTGGCGCGGGGGGTGACGCAGCACCTGCTCGCCGCCGGCCACACGGTGATCGGCATCGACCGCCGCCCCTGGCCTGATCCGCCCGCCGGGGTCACGGTGTACCGCGTCGACGTGCGCAAGCGCCCCGCCGAGGACGTGTTCCGCACCGAGCGCCCGGACGCCGTCATCCACATGGCGACGGTCACCCACTTCACCACCAGCCGCGAAGAGCGCTACCGCATCAACCTGCACGGCACCCGCGCCATCTTCGAGCGGGCCCACGCCCACGGGGTGAAGCGCTGCATCTTCATCGGGCGCCACACGGTCTACGGCGCCGCGCCCGACGCCCCCCTCTACCGCACCGAGGACGAGCCCCCGCTCGGCATGGCCACCTTCCCCGAGCTGGCGGATCTGGCGGCCGCCGACCTGTACGCCGGCAGCGCGCTGTGGCGCTACCCGAGCCTGCGCACGGCGGTGCTGCGCCTGGTCTACACCCTGGGCCCCAGCCGCCGCGGCACCCTGGCGGGCTACCTGGCCGGCGCCCGCGTGCCGACGGTGATGGGCTTCGATCCGCTGTTCCAGTTCATGCACGAGGACGACGCGGCGCGGGCCATCGCCGAGGCCCTGAACCACGACCTGCACGGCATCTACAACGTGGCCGGACCCCAGCCCGTGCCCCTGTCGCTGCTCTGCCGCGCCACCGGGCGCACCGCCGTGCCGCTGCCTGCGCCGCTGTTTGGGCGCCTCACTGGCAAGCTGGGCTTCTCGTGGCTCCCCGAGGGCGCGCTTGCCCACGTGAAGTACCCCATCGTGGTGGACGGATCGGCCTTCGCCGAGGCCACCGGCTTCACGCCCCGCTTCGATGAGGCGCAGGCCATGGAGGCCTACCGCTGGGCGTGAGGGGTTTAGATGAGGTGGGGATCGGGGGAGGCGGGGGTCGAGCGCGGCGGGGCCGCTGCGCCCCCGTGCCTGATCAGCGCACCCAGTCGGGGTGCAGGCCCGGCTGCCGCTCGAAGCGGGCCGGCCCCACGCGCCGCACCACCTCGCGGCGGCGCAGCCAGGCCTTGAAGGGCCGCGGCGCGATGGGCTCACCCAGGATCTGCGCGTACAGGTGCCGCGCCTGCTGGGTACGGAAGGGCGCCGCGATGAGCTGCAGGGGCTCGGTGCTGGCCTGCGTGAGCAGGCGCAGGTGCGCCAGGGCGGCGCTGATGATCTCGGCGTGATCGAAGGCCAGCGGCGGCAGATCCGCCACCCGCGCCCAGCGCACGGCCTGCGCGTCATCGCCGGCCCGCGCGAAGGTGCCCGGCGGCGCCAGCCCCAGGTAGGCCGCGCTCACCACCCAGCCGCGGGGATCGCGGTGGGGCGCCCCGAAGGTGCCCACGGCGAACAGCGGCACCTCGCCGACCTCGGTCTCTTCGCGCAGCTCCCGCAGGGCCGCCCCCTCGGGCGCCTCGTGCTCATCGACGAAGCCGCCCGGCAGCGCCCAGCGCCCGGCGAAGGGATCGTTGCGCCGCTCGATGAGCAGGCACTCCAGCCAACCCGCGTGCCAGCGCAGCAGCACGACGTCGACGGTCAGCGAGGGGCGGGGATAGACGGTGTCGCCGGTCATGGCGGCGGACCATAGTGGATCCGGCCCCGTGCATCCAGCCAGTCATCCGGGCATGTTGAGCGGGTGCACACAGCGCCCACCCGGGGGCCCCGCTGGGCCCGAACCGCCTGCCTCTGCGCGCTCGCCGTCAGCGCCCTGATCGGGTGCGCGCGAGAGCTCTCGGTGCCCGCCCGCGCAGGGCGTCAGGGCCGCGCGGACGCCGTGGGCCTGCCCGTGGACGCCACCCCCGCGGACGCCGGCCCAGCGGCCGACGCCACGCCCCCCCCGATCCCGCTCACCCCCGCGCCCTGGGTGAGCTGGTGGATCGTGCACGACGCCCCCTGGTCGGCCGGCCTGCGGGCCGCCCTCCGCCCCCCGCAGCCGCCGGCCAGCGACGCCGTGGCCCTCGAGGCCCCCGCCGATGGCTTCCTGGTGGTGTGGGCCGGCCCAGACAGCCCGGGGGCCAGCACCCTGCGCGCCCTGCGGGCCCAAGGGCTCGCCGCCGCCCCGCTGTACCGCCTGCGGGACCGCCTGCCCGATCTGGCCGCCGACGTCGGTGGGCTGGCGGCCCGCGCCCTCGACCGCCCGGGGCTGACCCTCGGTGGCCGGCCCGTCATCGCCGTCGACGGCACGGGCGTCCCGGCCGAGGCGCTGGCCGCCGTCGGCGACGCCCTCGCCGCCCGGCCCATCGACGTCGCCTGGGTGGTGGTGCTGGACGACGACGCGCCGCTGCCCGCGGGCGCTGCTGCCGTCATCCCGGCCGCCGCCTACGGCCACGCCCTGTCCGGCGACGCCCTGCCGAGCGGCGCCGACGCCGCCCGCCTCGCCCGGCAGCGGGCCGGCGTTCAAGCGGCGGGCCTCGGGTGGCTGCCCCGGGCGCGCCCGGGGATCAACCGCCGCCTCGCCGACCCCCAGGCGGTGGTGGAGCCCCCCGCGAGCGAGGGCCTGCGCCGATCCCTGCGCCTCGCCCGCCGCGCTGCCGCGCCCGTCGTGGTGGTCGACGGGCTGGGCGCCTGG
>JAUHVS010000099.1 GCA_030424955.1 bacterium
CGCCCTGCGGCACCCAGCCCACCACCACCAGCAGGTGGCCGTAGGGATCCGCGAACTGCACGCCCGGCCGGATGGCGTCGCGGGTCAACGGCAGCGGGTAGGTGTCGGTGGCCTCGTCGTCGGGGCGGGTGCGCGCGGTGGAGCTGTGCACCGCGCCCTTGACGTTGCGGCGGATGAACCGCTCGGCGGCGATCACCGGATCGCTGTGGCGGGGCGTCGCGCGGTGGCTCAGCAGCTCGCCACACTTGGGCGCGCGGCCGTTGCGGCCCCGGGAGCACTGGCGGAAGCCAAAGGGCAGGCCCAGCTTCCAGGCGAAGTAGGCGCGCAGGTAGTAGGGCAGATCCGCGCAGTCGGGCTGCAGCTTGATGCGGGCGTCCTCGCCCTGGCCCAGGTGGTCGTAGAGCAGGTTGCGGTCGGCGTCGGTGAGCAGGCTGTGCAGGTTGCTCCAGGTGCGCTCGTCGTCCACCGGGTAGTCGAACAGGCGGGCGACGAAGGCCGAGAACAGCGCCTCGGTCTGCGGCCCCCACTGGGTGCGCACGGCCCACACGCCGGCGTCCGGCGCCGGGAGGGGCCGCGGGCTGCGCTGCACGGTGATGTGCTCGCAGTGGTGGACGCGGTCGCCGTCCCCCCAGACGGCCGTCCAGCGCCCTGGCATGGGCTGGGCGACGCTGGCGGTGAGGCTGTAGGGCGGCCCGGGCAGCCGGTGCACGGCCGGGTGGTGCAGCTGGCCGGCCGGATCCACCAGCTGCAGGGCCACGGGCCCCGGCTCCGCCATCGGCGCCGCGATGAGGCGCAGGGGCTGGCCCGGGTGGGGCTGTACCGGCGACACCAGGGTGGGGAAGTCGCTGCCCCCGCGCCGGCAGGCCGCGGGCACCTGGATCGGCGCGGCGGGGCGCTGGGTGGCCAGCCCCGTGAGGCCCGCGTCGGGGGGCGCGCCCAGCACGGCCACGTGGGTGATGCGCTCGATGAACGCCCGCCGCGAGGTGCCGCGGCCCAGGCTCAGATCGCTCACGGCCACCTTGTGCACCCGCTGCAGGGTCTCGCGGGCCGCGTTGGCGGTGGCGACCTCGGCGGGGCAGGGCGTGAGGTACTCGCCGAAGCTGTGCAGCGCCATGGGCACGCCGGCGGCGTCGCGGCCCAGGTACAGCATGATGTGCCCGGGGAAGTGCAGCAGCACCACGCCGCGGGCCTGGGCGGCGTCGATGAGGCGCTGCTTGGCGCCCTCGTCGGTGACCGTCGACACGTCGAGCACGAAGCTCGCGACGTGCGGCTGGTGGCCGCTGTAGCGCGGCAGGGCCAGCCCGAAGCTGTCGAAGAGGTCGAGCAGCAGCCGCGAGCAGTCCCGCCCACCGGCCTGGCCGCCCCAGCCATAGGGCGTGTTGAGCCAGCGGAAGGCCTCGGTGAGCACCGCCCGCCGGGTCATGGGCCGCGCGGTGGGGCGCAGGCCGTCGGCGGGCGCCGTGTGCAGGCCCTTTGCCGTCGCGAACCACGCGGCCCCGTCGCGCAGGGCCACGGTGCGGCCGCTGGGCAGGCTCGCCTGGGCGCCATCCGCCGCCACCAGCGTCAGGGCGCGCTCGGCCTCGGCCCGGGGCGCGGCCAGGTAGGCCTCGGCGTCGGCGCCCAGCGCAGGGGACAGGGCGACGTCGGCGGGCAGCCAGCCCAGGGCGTAGCGGGTGCGCGCCAGGACCCGGCCGCCCGGCCAGGGGCCCAGCACCTCGATGATCTCCTGGGGGTGCACCGTGCTGCAGTTGTTGCGATCGAAGGCGGCGTCGGGGGTGGGGCCCTTGAACAGCCCCATGGGCGCGGGCCCGCAGCGCAGGGCCAGGGGCGCCAGGGCGACGTGCAGGGTGGCGCGCGGGGCGGGCTGCCAGCCCGCGGGCACCGCGTGGGCGGCGATGATCGCGGGGGGCAGCCGGGCGCCGTCCTGGTCGACGTACCGGCCTGCGGTGAGCTGCTCGGCCATCCACGCCAGGCGGCTGCCCACCAGCTCGACGATGACGTCGGCGGTCAGCGGCCGGGCCAGGTCGTCCTCCACCCGGCCCGACGGCCCGTGGGGCTGCGCGGCGGCCGCCGCGTTGAGCCGCGCGATGTCCGCCGGGCTCAGCAGCACCTCGTCGAGGGGCAGCCGCTCGCCCAGGGTCTGGAGCCAGTAGCCCAGCGACTGGTGGGCCGCGGTGACCCCCGGCAGCGGCGTGGGGGCGGGCGCCTCGGTGGGGCAGGGATCGGGCGGCGCCGAGGGCGTCGACCGCGCCGGCGCCTGGACCGCGGGCGCCACGTCGGGCTGCTCCTCGGGCCCCGGGCCGCAGCCCGGCAGGGCCAGCGCGAGGGCGATCAGGGCCAGCAGGGCGGCGGCCGCAGGGGCGGCGGCCGCGCGGCGAGCGGCGGCGGGGGGACAGGCTGAGCGCATCATCGCGCGGGTTCTATCACGGTCAGCACGCGGGCCTGGAACTCCTGCAGGCTCGACAGCCGCCAGTCCGCCAGCGCAAAGCGCGGATCGCGCTGGTGTTCCGGGGCCGGCACCGCCACCGCGCGCATGCGCGCCGCCTTGGCCGCGATGAGGCCCGTGAGGCTGTCCTCGATGGCCAGGCAGGCCGTGGGGGGCACGCCCAGCCGCTCGGCCGCGCGCAGGTAGACCGCCGGGTGCGGCTTGCCCAGGGGGTCGTCCTCGGCCGAGCACCACAGGGCCACGGCGTCGCGCAGGCCCAGGGCGGTGAGGCAGGGGGTCACCAGCCGGGCCGGGGAGCTGGTGGCCACCGCGACGGGCACGCCTGCGGCCTGGCAGGCCGCGACGGCGGCCAGCGCGCCGGGCATCGGGCGGCCGTGGGCCTGCACCGCCGCGATCATGCGGTCGATGATGCGATCGAAGACCTCGCCATCGCTGGGGCCCTGCCAGGGGTGCTGGGCCCGGCGCCAGGCGACCACGTCGTCGAGGCGCAGCCCGGTGGTCTGGGCGCAGTCTTCAAGGGTCAGCGGCACGCCCAGCGCGCCAAACACGTCGACCTGCGCCGCGCGCCACAGGGGCTCGCTGTCGATCAGCAGGCCGTCGAGGTCAAAGATGGCCGCGTGCATCGCCCAGTTGTCTGCCAGCATCATCCGTCATACCCCGAGGCCTGCGCGCCTCGCTTGCGCCCGGAGGTCAACGTGGACGCGTCCAAGCCGGTGGTGGTGTTCTCGAGCCTCAACGTCGCTGAGGCCCACCTGGTGGTCGAGGCCCTGGCCCGGGCGCGGGTCAAGGCCAGCCTGCTCCACGCCCTGCGTGTGCACCTCATGGGCGAGATCCCCGCCACGGACGCCCGCGCCGAGGTGGTCGTCGCGCCCCACGACGCCGCCGCGGCCATGGCCGTGCTCGACGGCCTCAAGGTACCTGATGAGGCCGACGACTGGCGCTGTGGCGACTGCGGCGAGGCCAACCCCAGCACGTTCGAGGTGTGTTGGCAATGCGGGCGGGCCTTTGTGGCCTGAGCGCCCTCGCGGGCCTTGGCGGGCCCCGGCGCGACACCCCGGTGGCGATCGCCTGTCACATCCCCGACATGGGCGATCCGCCTTGTATCCAAAGGCCCGCGCGCGGTCGGGCGGGGTTTGAAGGGGCAGAAAGCTGCACCTTTGCTTGATCTCAAAGGCGCATCTATGCATTCTCCGCGCGCCTGAGGGGGCACCACGCTCGCAAGAGCCCGTGATGAGGGGTTTGAAGATGGCCTACCGTGAAGTTGCAGATCGCGTCGCCCACAAGGTCGCCTACGGCTTTGTCACCCGTCAGATGCACCCGAGCCTGCGGGCCCACGTCGAGACCCTGCTCGACCGCGGCTACGGCATCGTCGAGTTCGGCGAGACCCGCACCACCCTGGTGCGCGAGGGCTGGTTTGGCGATCGCCACGTGACCGTGGCTGTCGACCAAGACCAGGTGAAGATCCACCGCAACTGACAGGCGGTCGCGCGCCGCCCGGCCTGGGCCGCGGCGCTCAACCCCTGCTGATCCCCGTGGGCCTCGCCCACCTGAGCCTGGCGCAGCCGCCGGCGCCCCTGGGGCCGCGGCGCGGTCGCCCGCCTCGCTCGCCCCGACGCGCTCGGCCTACTCCGCGGCCGGCGCCTCGAACCCTGCCTTCAACCGGATCCGCTTGGCCGTCGACGGCTCGCCGCGCTGCAGCGCCTGGAGCGAGTCAGGGGTGCCGACCATCGCGTCGAAGCCCTCGCCGGGGATCGTGAACGTCTTCAAGATCGTGTGCACGCCGGGCGGCAGCTCGGTGCTCGTCAGCGCGGCGGTCCAACGCCCCGTGGGCGTGAGCACGCCGGCGGTGATCCGGCTGACCTCGGAGACCGTGACCCGCAGGCGCACCCGCGCCCCCACCGGCAGGCTGCCGTCGCGGCGCAGCGTGAGGGTCTCGTCGGCGCCGTCGTGCTGGGCGAGCACCTCGAGGATCACCGGATCGCCGGGGGCCAGCCCCTCGGGCAGCGGCTCGCTGTGCACCTTGTCGGGCCGCACCAGCATGAGCGCGCCGATGCCCACCGACAGGGCCATGATCACCAACAGCACCCAGGGTGGGCGGCTGCTGCCCTCGCGGGGCGACGAGACATCGGACACGGCGGCCTCCAAGGCAGCGACTCAGCGGGCCCCATCATGGGGCGCCGGCGCTGGGTTGCAAGGGGCCTGGGGGTGGGGCGCCTGGGGACCCGTCAGAACGGGTGGGTGCGCACGCCGTCGAACTGGCCGTCGTCGTCCTCGTCGTAGTGCTCCTCGACCAGGTTGCCCTGGAACACGTAGATGCTCTGCCAGGCGCGCCGGGCGCCCGTGGCGTCGTCGACCCAGTCTACGAACATGGCCTCCATGCCCAGCGGGCCGTAGCGCCAGGTGGCCACCAGCTCACGCACGCGGTCGCCCTGCCCGAACCAGAACCCCCGGGTGCGGCGGCGCAGGCCGGCGTCGTCGTAGCTGTGGATGATGTCGAACTCGGTCAGCGGGGTGCCCGCCCCGTCCTGGCCCTGGGCGGACTCCTCGAGCAGCTGGCCTCGATCGTCGTAGCGGTAGCGGTAGGTGAAGGTCTGCGCGCAGCCGGCGCACCCATCGGCGTCGGCGCACCGCACCCCGCCCTCGCCGTCGGTGAAGCGCTGGCAGGCGTCGAGCTCCGGGCCGCTGATCCAGCAGTCCACCGGCGGGACGGGCGCGCGCCAGCCGGCGTCGTGGCCCAGGGCGGCCCCCGCGGCGCCACCCGGGCCGCCGTAGCGCCGCCAGGCGGTGTTCGGGTTGCAGGCGCAGTTGAGCAGGGCCTCGTCCACCCGCCCGTCGCAGTCGTTGTCGAGCCCGTCACAGGCCTCGGGGGGGACGGGGCCGCACGCCCCGCACACGTTCAGCGTGCCCTCGTCGACGGCGCCGTCGCCGTCGTTGTCGAGGGCGTCGCACTGCTCGGGCGTGGGGCCAACGTCGGGGGCCGCGGCGTCGGGCGCGGGGCCGAGGTCGGTGGGGCCCAGGTCGGCGGGGCCGAGGTCGGTGGGGCCCAGGTCGGGCGGCGCCTGATCCGGCGCGGGCGCGGCGTCCACGGGCGCAGCGCCCAGGTCGGGCGCAGACAGGTCGCGCGCCTCAGCGTCCGGGGCGGCGAGGTCGGGGCCCTCGCCCTGATCCGGGGTCGGCGCGGGGCCGCCATCGGCCCACCCGGCGTCGCCTGGCCCGCGGTCTGCGCCGTCCGGGTCGCCCGTGCCGTCGCCGCAGGCGGCCAGCGCCCACAGCATGCCCATGCTCAGCCACGTGCCAGTGTGCATCTGCCGCTCCCGCCGTGTGGAGGCCCCATCGATCACTATAGCGGCGCGGGTGGCGGGGCGCGCTTACACGGGGCAGGCTGGGCGCTGCCCCGGGGGCGGTCGCCCCCTGCGATGCAGGAGGCCTGCCATGTCTGCCGCCCTGCCCCTGACCGCCGACGCCCTGCGCGCCGCCCTCCGCGCCGGCCGCGGGTTCGACTACGTCTGCTTCTGGAGCCACCAAGGCGACGCCGGCCGGGTGGATCGCGACTGCCTCAGCCAGTGGGCGCCGGTGGGCTTCACCGTCGACGGCGTGCGCTACGCCACCGCGGAGCACTGGATGATGGCCGAGAAGGCCCGGCTGTTCGGCGATCTAGAGCACGCCGCCGCGGCCGTCGCCGCGCCGACGCCCGCCGAGGCCAAGGCCATCGGCCGCGCGGTCCGGGGCTTCGATCAGGCCCGCTGGCTGGCCCACCGTGAGGGCATCGTGGAGGCCGGCAACCGGCACAAGTTCGCGCAGCACCCGGCCGAGGCGGCGTGGCTGCGGGGCACCGGCGAGCGGGTGCTCGTAGAGGCCAGCCCGGTGGATCGCATCTGGGGCGTGGGCTTCGCGCCCGATGATCCCCGCGCCCGGGATCCGCTGCAGTGGAGAGGCTTGAATCTACTGGGCTTTGCGCTCATGCGCGTGCGGGCCGACCTCAGCCCGTGACCAGCCCGAAGGCGCCGGCCCGGCGGGGATCGCCCGCCCCGAAGAAGCCGGCGGGCCCGACCCCGGCGATGTGCAGGCCCCCGAAGTAGAGCCCCGGGCTGGGGAACTCGATGGCGCCGGCGAAGGCGCCCAGCGCGGGGCGGGCGTCGCCCGTGCGGCCGCTGCTCTCGTAGCGCAGCAGGCCGTCCTCCAGGTGGGCGCGGGGCGCGGTCACCACGGCCTCGGGGGGCAGGCCGTACTCCAGCGCATACAGCACGCCGTGCAGCAGCGCGCTGCGGATGCGGCTGGAGCCCCCGCTGCCCATCACCAGCACCCGCTCGCCCGCGTGGGCGATGCACGGGCCCATCATGGTCATCAGCCGGGCGCCCGGGGGCCGCGGGTGCGCCGGCGGGTTCACGTCGGCCTCGCCCAGGAAGTTGTTGGCGAGCAGCCCGGTGTCGGGGCACAGCAGGCCGGCCGACTCGCCCAGGCTGCTGGTGAGCCCCACGGCGTTGCCCTCGCCGTCCACCGCGCTGACGTGGGTGGTGAAGCCCGTGCCGGTGCCCTGGGCGAGCCAGCCCTCGAGGAAGCCCGGGGTGAAGAGGTCGGCCTGCAGCTGCGCCCGCTGGCCGTCGGTGGCGCGCTGGGCCTCGGCGACGCGGCGCAGGGTCTCGGGGGCGAAGGGATCGGCGGGCAGGGGCCCCGCGGCCGCCAGGTGGGCCAGGGTGCGCAGCACGTGCGCGCCCGACTGGCTGGGCGCGCCCGCGACGTGCAGCTGGCCGCCCCCGTGAGCGCCCACCAGGCAGGGCCGCCACTGCGGGCGGTAGTCGGCCAGATCCCGCGCCGTGAGCCGGCTGCCGGTGCCCACCCGGCGCAGCAGCGCCTGGGCGCCGGCGCCCCGCTGGAAGTAGGCGGGCCCCTCGGCGGCGAAGCGCGTCAGCGTGTTGGCCAGGGCCGGCTGCCGCAAGACGTCGGGGGCCTGCAGGGCGCGCCCGTTGGGCAGGAACAGCGCGCTCGCGACCCGGTCGTTCTCGAGGATGGGCTGCAGCAGCGCGATGGCGCGGCTGATGAGATCGCTGACCTGCACCCCGCTGCGGGCGGCCTCGATGGCCGGCGCCACCAGGGACGCGAAGGGCAGCCGCCCGTAGCGGGCGTGCAGGGTCCACAGCCCCACGGCCAGGCCCGGCACGGCCACGCTCGCGGCGCCGATGTGGAAGATCTGGGTGTCGGGGCCGAAGTCGATCTCGATGGCCTGCATGGGCGGGGGCGGGCCGGCGGGCAGCCCCTGGCCGGGCACGTCGGCGAAGCAGTCGAGCACCTCGGTCTGGCCGCCCATGCGCACCAGGCCGAGGCCGGCGCCACCCAGGCCGGTGAGCAGGGGCTCAGCCACGCAGGCCATGAGCTTCGCGGCCACGGCGGCGTCCACGGCGTTGCCGCCGCGGGCCAGGGCGTCGAGCCCGGCCGTGACGGTGCGGGGGCTGCCGCCGGCGACGGCGCCGCCGGGGCTCATCGGCGGGGGGTCGTGGGGGTGGGGGCGCGCATGGCGGGGTCGGGGGCCGGCGCTAGCGGCAGACGTCGCGGGCGACGTCGGGCGCGTTGAGGCGGTGGCTGGCCACGCAGGTCAGGCCGGCCGCGCACTCCGCGCCGTGGGGGGCCGCCTCGCAGGTGCGCTCGCACCGGCCCGCGCCGTCGGGGCCCGCCACGCACAGGGTGGGCGGGCTGCCGGGCAGATCGGGGCAGAAGCGGTCGCAGGGCTGGGTGCAGGTGCCCCAGTCGCCGTCCTCGCCGGTGCAGGTGTTGCCGGGCAGGCAGTCGGCATCGGCCACGCAGCGGTCGCCGATCCAGCCCGGGCTGCCGGGCACGCAGGCGGTGACCCGGGTGTCGGGCTCGCCGAAGCGGCTGACCTCGGCGGGCACGAAGTGGTCCAGATCGCGGCAGTCGCTGGCCCACGGGGCCGTGCGGCGCCAGCACAGCCCCTCGTCGGGGTTGAGCGGGTTGGGCGCGCAGACGGTGGTGGGCTGCTCGGGGTGATCGGGGCAGTAGCGCTCGCAGACCTGTGTGCAGAAGCCGCGGCCGCTGGCGGGGTTGAGGCGGCAGGTGCCGGCCTCGAAGGGGCAGTCGCTGTCGGTGGCGCACTCGGCGCCCATCCAGGCGTCGGGCACGTCCACGGCGGCCCCGTCCGGCGTGCGCTCCACCTCGCGCTGCAGCCGCACGGGCACCCGCTCGACCCCGCGGATGCGGGCGTAGACCTCGAGGATGTCGGCGCCGCGCATGCGGAAGCAGCCGTGGCTGACGTAGCCGCGGCGCAGGGTGCCGCCGTCGGCCTGCCGGTAGTTGTCGATGGGGCCGTGCAGGCCGTAGTTGCCGTAGAACGACAGGAAGGGCAGGCCCGCGAACACGGGCACGCCGGTGTCGCCCAGCCAGCTCTTGCAGGGCTGGATGGTGCGCGGCGTGATCTCGAAGTCGTGGCTGCGCTGGTTGAGGATCGGGAAGTAGCTGTACGACTCGCCGTAGGTGGGCGAGCTCTCGTCCTCATCGATGGCGCCCACGCCGGTGGGGAACACCCGGTCGTAGCCGGTGGCCTCGTCGGTCAGGTGCACCGTGTGCCCGTCGATGCTCAGCACCAGCTGCGGGGCCACCAGCGGGGGCACGTCGGGCACGGGCTTGCACTCGAGGGCGTGCCCCCAGCCGTCGGCCTTGCCCTCGTCGCCCTCGACGTAGTCGCCCACGGGCAGATCGCCCCCGACGGCCGCCGGGGCGAGGGTGACGGGGGCGGTCGGCTCACTGCAGGCGGCGGCGAGCAGGGCGAGGGCGGTGGTCAGGGCGAGGGTGCGCATAGCCTTGGGTGTAGCAAGCCGTGGGCCGCTTGGCGAACCCCAAAGGCGCCGGACGCGGCCCATGGTGGCTGGCCTGGCCTGGCCACGGCCCGCGCCAGGGCCCGGTGGCCTGCGGGCCGGCCGGCGACCTGCTATCGTCGGCGGGTCCCACACCCCCCGGAGAGACCGAGATGGAGCACCCTGTGCGCACGGGCCGCGTCGCGACGGCTGGGCGACGCGCCCTCTGCTTGGGCCTGTGTCTGGCGGTCGCAGTGGCCGCCTGCGACGACGACGACGGGGGCGGCGCCGCTCCGCCCGCAGACGCGCAGGGGGCGGCTGACGGGGCCGCCGCGGCGCTCGACGGGGGCGCGCAGGACGCGGCGCTGGCGGACGCCGAGCCCGACGCCGAGCCCATTGACATGCTGGCGCCCGACCTGGGCCCCGTGGGCGGCCCCGACCGCCCGTCCCTGGTGTGGCCCGCCGCGCCCGGCACGCCGGGGCCGCACCCCATCCTGCTGATGCTGCACGGCTTCCAGGCCAGCCCCACCCTGGTGACCAACCAGTTCCGGCTGCACACCGTCGCCCCGGACCGCGGGATCATCGTCGCCGCCCCCGAGGGCACCCGCGACGCGCAGGGCCGGCGCTTCTGGGACGCCGAGCACTGCTGCGAGGAGCGCATGGTGGACGACGTGGCCTACCTGCTGGGCGTCGTCGACGAGCTGGTGGCGCGCTACGACGGGGACCCCGAGAACGTGTGGGTCTTCGGCCACTCCAACGGCGGCTACATGGCCCACCACCTGGCCTGCGTCGCGGCGGATCGCGTGCGGGGCATCCTGCCCACGGCCGGCCTCGGCTACCCCCGGGACCGCTGTGACCCGGCCAGGCCCGTGAGCGTCATTCAGATCCACGGAGACGCCGACGACCAGGTGAACATTGACGGGGGCGGGACCAACCCCGGCGCCCAGGCGCTCGTCGACTACTGGGCGGGCGTGGCGGGGTGCATGGGCTCGGCCGACGAGCCGGCCGCGGACTTCGACCGCATCGGGGCCGGCGACGAGACCGACCGCCGCCACTGGACAGGCTGCGCCGAGGGCGTGTCCGTGGCGTTCTGGCGGCTGAACGGGGTGGGGCACCAGTACCTGCCCACGCCGGCCTTCCTGGACGCCATGGTCGACCAGATCGTGGCCGACTGAGGAGCCCAGCATGTTCTTCTGCCCCACCTGTGGAGAGCCCACCCTGGTGATCGAGACGTCCTTCGACCTGGGGGCGAACGACCGCGTCGACGAGGTGGCCGTGCAGACCGTGCGCTGCGACGCCTGCGACTGCCACGGGGCGGGCCTGTACGAGGAGAGCCGGCGGGGCGCGGGCGACCACGTGCACCACGTCATGTGTGTGCTGCCCGCCGACGAGCTCCACGCCCTGCAGCGGGCCCTGGGCGCGCGGGACCTGCCTGCGCTCACCGAGTGGGCCGACCGCATCCGCGCCCACGGGCCGCGCACCATCGTGTACCGCCCCGACTGCGTCTGAGCCGCCTGCCCGCCCAGGGGTCAGGCGGCTTCGACCTCTGCAGGGGGGGCGAAGGCCCCGTCCAGCACCGCCGGCGTGAGCGCCTCGCCCGCGAGCAGCCGCCGCCGCACCGCGCGTAGGCCCGCGGGCCGCAGGGGGCGTCCGCACGCCGCACCGGCGCTCTCCAGCAGGGCGCGCTCGCCCCGGGTGAGGGTGCCATCGATCACCGCCGCAAAGGCCAGGCAGCACAGCGCGCGCCGCTGGTCCGCCGGGGGGCGCTGCGCCAGCCGGGTGAGGCACGCGGCCGGATCGTCCACCGGCGGGGTCAGGGGCGGCAGGGCGGGCAGGGCGGCCATCAGCGCGGCCAGGTTGGGGTGCAGGCTGGCGCTGCGCACGGCGGCGCTCGCCACCACGCGCTGGGCGTCCTCGGCGGCCTCGGCCGACAGGGGCCCCAGGGCGGTCACCAGGGCCTCGGCCGCCGACGGCCCCATCGCCCGCAGGCGCGCCTGCCGCGCCACCCGCCAGGCCACGATGGCGTTCCACGCCGCGGTCACGGGGACGCCCACCCACAGCAGCCAGGTGCGCACGAGCACCCGGCCCAGGGCGCGGCGCAGCAGGGCCTTGAGCAGGAAGCTGGTGACGGCGATCTTGGCCTTGTAGAGCAGGGCGGCGGCCGCGAGCTTCAGGGGGCTCGTCTCGCGCAGTGGGTTGATCCCAAAGGTGTTCTCCGTCGGGTCGGGCAGCTCCAGGGCCGCCCGCACGAGGGCCAGCGCCACCCCCTGCTGGGGGCTCGACTGGGCGCCGAACAGGGGCACGCCGGCGACCCGCGCCATGCCGTGCACGCCCCGCAGCGCGTCCCAGTACAAGAAGCCGATCTCGACCACGGCGGCCACGACGGTGACCCCCAGCACGGCCGCCCAGTAGGCCACCGGGCGGTCGGCCTGCAGGGGCTCGGCCCACACCTCCGCCCCCGCGGCGAGGCCCGCGGACAGGGCGCCGACGGCCGCGGCCCGGGCCACGGTGACGCGCTGGATGCGCAGCAGGCCGGCGCGCTCCTCGGCGTCCAGCACGTGGATCGCCTCGTCGGCCGCGATGGCCCCCAGCCGGGCGTCCCGGCGCTGCACGAACCCCAGGCCCATGCGCTCCATGCGCGGCGATGACTGGGTGGCGAAGTCCCGCGCGAGGGTCTCGAGATCGTCGATCAGGTCATCGGGCGGCGGGGGGTCAGGCTCGGCGGGGGTGGCCATGGGCCTACGGTGGGGCCCGCGCCGGGCCGGGGTCAACGGGGCTGCGCGCCGATCACCCGCGGGGGGCGCGCGGGGGCGTCTCGGGGGCCGCGCCCTCGGCGAGGCTCAGATCGCCCTCCCGGGCCAGGGCGAGCCCTCCGCCCTCGGGGGCGACCAGGGCCAGGCCCCCGTGGGCCACGTCCGCGGGCAGCCGGGCGCGGATGGCGGCCAGCGCGCGGCGGGCGGCCTTGCGGTGGGGGCGGGTGTCGGCCACCGCCAGGATGGCCGGGATCGCGGCGGGGCTGCCCGTGCCCGCCAGCGCGGTGAGCGCCCGGTCCACGGCGGGCGGGTGGGGGCGCCCGAGCAGGGCGATCCAGGTGGGCTCTGCGTCCACCGGGGCCAGGGCGTCGAGCCAGATCAGGAGCGCGTCGAGCACGACGGGGAGATCGGCGGCGAGGGCGCGCTGCAGGCTGAGGTCGATGGGCCCACGGCAGGCGGCGAGGGCCTCGAGGGCGCCCGCACGGCCTTGAACGTTGGGGTGGCTCAGCAGGCCCGTCAGCACCCCCACCGCCTCGTGGGCGGGCAGCGCGGCGCCCAGGGCCAGGGCCGCCTCGCGCACCAGGGGGCCCTCGGTGTGGGCCAGCAGGGGGCGCAGCAGCGACGGATCGGCGAGCAGGGTGCCCGCCGCGAGGGCCAGCCAGCCGTCGCGGCGGGCCCGCCGGCGGACGGCGGCCGTGGCCACCGCCACCGCCGGGTGCTCGGGGGCGTGGCGCAGCAGCGCGGCCAGCGCCCCGGTCGCCAGCGGCGTGTCGGCGTGGGCGACCTCGTCCGCCAGGCGGCCCGGCAGGGCGCCTGGCTCGTACACCAGCGTCTGGGCGAGGGTGGTGCAGGCCGACAGCGCCCGGCCCGGAGTAAACACCCCACGGCCCACATGGATCAGCGCCAGGCGCACGGCCCCGTCGGCCAGGGTCAGCCCCTCGCCC
>JAUHVS010000100.1 GCA_030424955.1 bacterium
CCTCGGGCGCCCTCCGGGGTGCGGCGCGCCGGCCGGGGCGGGCGATCGGGGCTCGCTGTGTCCGCGGGGGGCGCGGGCGGCTGGTCGGCTGGCGCGGCCTGGGCGGGGCGCTCGGGCCGGGCGGGGCGCTCGGGCCGGGCGGGGCGCTCGGGCCGGGCAGGGCGCTCGGGCCGGGCGTCCCGATCCCCGTCGTCCCGCCGGCTGGGGCGGCCGGGCCCGCTCGGGGGCCCGCGGCGGGCGGGCCGCGGGTAGCCGTGCGGGGGCACACCCTGCGCCAGCCCGGGGTCGAGCTTCACGGTGCGGCCGACGGCCTGCCGCGGGCGGGCGGCGGGATCCAGCAGCGCCTCCACCAGCGCCTCGAAGGCCTGGTGGGTGTCGCTCAGCCGCGGGGCGGCCGGCGCGATCTCATCAGCGGCGGGCGGCGTGATCGCCTGCGGGGGCTGGCTCATCGGGCGCTCCCGGCCCGGATCGCCCGGGCGTCGTCGACGAGGTGCACGAACAGGCGCTCCAGGAACAGCCGCGCGTTCGCGTTGCCGTCGAGGATGTCGCGCTCGGTGGCCTGGATGAGGGCCAGGCGGTGATCGATGGCGCTGAAGGGCACCTCGGCGGCGCTGCGCCGGGCCCGGTCGGCGAGATCCTGGTGCACCAGGGCCTCGGCGGGGCGGCCCGCCTGCAGCAGCAGCAGATCGCGGTACCAGGTGCGCAGCAGCAGGAAGAACAGCGGCAGCTCGGCCTTGTCGCGGCCGAGCTGATCGGCCAGCTCGCTCAGCGCGTCCAGCCGGCGCAGCCCGTGGGGGTCGTCGATGGCGGCGATCAGCTCAGCGCGGCGGGCCAGCAGGCCGCTGCTCGCGAGCGCCAGCCCGCGGCCGATGGAGCCCTCGGAGAGCCCGGCCAGCAGGGCGCCCGCGTCGGGGGTGAGCTCGGCCAGCTCCGTCAGGCGGCGGGTCACATAGGCCCGCGACAGCGGCCCGAAGCGCACCCGCTGGCAGCGCGACAGGATGGTGGGCAGCAGCCGGTTGGGGGCGTGGGAGACGAGCACGAAGAAGGTGTCGTCCCCGGGCTCCTCCAGGGTCTTGAGCAGCGCGTTGGCGGTGGCCGGGTTCATGGCCTCGGCCTCGAGCAGCAGCACCACCCGCCGGCCGCCCTCGAAGCTCTTGAAGGACAGCGCGCGCTGCAGGGCGCGCACCTGATCGATCTTGATCTGGCGCTCCAGGCCCTTGCCGTCCGGCCGGTCCTGGCGCTCGAGCACGTGCAGGTCGGGGTGCTGCTGCTCGGCGACGCGGCGGCAGGCCTTGCACTGGGTGCAGGCGTCGCCGTCATCCAGCGGGTGCTCGCAGAGCAGCGCCTCGGCCAGCCCTTGGGCGGCCAGTCGCTTGCCGACCCCATCGGGGCCGGCGAACAGGTAGGCGTGGTGGAGTCGCTGGCCCTTCAGGGCCCGCTTGAGGCCTTCAAGGGCGCGGTCTTGGCCCTCGACGTCGCAAAGAGGGGGCATGAACCTCCCAGAGGTGGGTCAGAACCGGTACTGGGCGTTGAGGTTGAAGACCCCGATGGCCTGGCTGTACTTGCCGGCCGAGTTGGGGTTGAACGCCGTGGCGAAGTCGCCCTGGGGGATCTGGCGGCCCGTGTTGGGGTCGCGGGGCCAGGCCTCGGTCTCGCGGTCGATGTAGACAATCTGCGTGTAGGTGGCCGCGATGCCCAGGTCGCCGTCGAGCAGGTTGAAGCGGCCACCGATGGCGCCCGAGAACTTCTCGGCGTCGTACAGGGCGGGCTCCAGGTAGGCGTCGGGCACGGCGTTGCCGTCGTAGCCGCCGCCGAAGTACAGCTCGATCATGTCGTTCATGAAGTAGCTGTAGCCGGCGCGCACCGAGAAGGCGTCCTCCCAGTTGCGGGGGATGTTGGCCAGATCGCAGTCGTCGCGGCCCTCGGTGCTGATGCACTGCTTCTCGAACAGGCTCCAGCGGGCGTAGTCGCCGAACAGGCGGGCCTCGCCCTTGCCGTAGTTGTAGCGCAGGCCCCAGCGGAACACGTCGGGCATGGACTGCGTGGCCGTGGCGTTGTCGGTGACGTTGTCGCTGTTGGCCAGGATCTTCTGCGCGGTGCCCTTGAGGGTGTTCTCGCCGAAGCCGGGCTGGCTCTGGTAGCTCAGCCCGATGTACAGGCCGTCCATGGGCTCGTAGACGAGGCCGGCGCCGATGCCCAGGTCCCAGCTCGACAGATCCACCAGGCCGCGGCCCTCCTTGATGGTGTCGTAGTTCTTGGGATCGCCCTCGGGGAAGCTGTCGGGCCGCACCGTGCGGTTGACGAGATCGTCCGTGCCGTCCCCGTTGCGGGCGCGGACGGTGTGCATCTCGCTCTTGATGAGGTTGACGCCCACGCCCAGCCGCAGCTTGGCGGGCTTGATGTGGTAGCTGGCCGCGCCGCTGATGTAGAGCGAGCGGATCGTGCCCTCCATGACCCACCAGCGCTGCGCGCCGTCCTCGGCGCCGGGGAAGCCGGCGATGGGATCCTTGGTGTTCCACGTGGACTGGCCGCCGATGGGCACGTACATGGCGGCGCCCACGCCGAGGCCCTCGATGCCGAAGTCGGTGGCCACGCCGAAGAAGGGCGAGGCGATGACGTTGAACAGGTCGCCCTTGCCCGAGTTGGCCGCGACGCCGTCGCCGGCGGGGGTGCCCGCGCCGTCCTGGGTCTCGCTGCCGTCCAGCACGCGGCCGATGGCGTCCGGCGAGCGGGTGTAGCTGTAGCTCCGCCACGCCAGGTTGCCGTCGATGAACAGCCGGGTGCCGGTGCCCAGGGAGAGCGCGCCGGGGTTGTAGTAGATGGCGGTGGGGTTGTCGGTCGTGGGGTGGCCATGCTCCCCGCCGAACCGAGCCACCAACAGACCGGTGGCAGCCGCCTGGCTCGCCACAAAGGTCACTGCAGCCGCTGCGGCCACGCTCCGCAAGTGCACGCGTTGCACGGTGTGCCCCCCCTCCGAGTTGTTCGGACATCGCGTTTGACAGGCTGACGAGCATGGTCGCATGCTCCGCTCACCTGTTTCCGCAGATTGAAGGCGCGTACCATGCTCGGATCGCTCGTGTCAAAGCGTTCGCTCGCCGCGGTCGGGGCAGCGCTCTGCCTCACCGGTTGCCCTGATCCCGACGCTCGCTACGACGAGTACGAGACGCGCTCGGCGGACGAGCGCGGGCGGTCGAGCACGCCGCCCGAGGGGTACTTCGGCGAGGCCATCGCCACCGACAACGTCGCCAAGGCCGAGGTGGCCGGGCGGTTCATGCTCGCCGTGGCCACCCAGCTCGACCCGGGCAGCCCCCTGCTGTTCCAGGCCGACGTCGTCGTGGTCGACGCGTCCGATCCCTGGACCATCGACATGGAGCTGCGGCCCCTGCGGGCCCTGTGCGAGGGCGGCGCGAAGTGCACGCCCACGGACGCCGGCTACCGCGAGGTCCTCGAGGACGCGGTGATCAACACGCCGGGGCCCGTGCCCTACGTCGACGCCGACTCCGGGGATGAGAACCTGGGCACCGTGGGCCTGTTCGACATCGCCTTTGGCGAGGTCACCGTGCCGGGCGAGGCCAACGCCGTCAGCGGCTCCGAGATCCTCGTGAACCTCAACCTGTACGGCGCCACCCGCGCCGACACGGTCTGCGGGGAGGTCGACGGCGGGCTGGTGATGCCCTTCGCCTTCGCCCTGGAGCGCGACAAGAACACCTTCGGCACCGTGCGCCTGGCCGACGGCGGCAGCTACGGTGACCTGGCCCCCGTCCGCGCCTGCCCCTGACCGCGCCGGCCCCCGACCGCGCCCGCGCGGTCTGCCCCGTGTGCACGGGTCGCCCGGCGGCCCCCCGTGGGGCGCACGGCCCTTTCCCGCGGCCCGGGCCTGACCGGCCGCACCGCCCGAACCGATCCCTGCATCGTCTGTGTCAGATGGCCGACCCCGGGGTGTCCCCGGGGGGCCTGCCCTGTCTGCGGAGCCACTCCATGTCACGCGCGCTCGCTCTCGCCGCCCTGAGCTTGTCCCTGTCGGTTGGCCTTGGGCTGTCCGGCTGCGGGTCGTCGGCCCCCACGCCGGACGGCCGGTCGGCCGCCGCCGTCCCCGTGAAGCGGGTGCTGTATGTGCAGATCGACGGCCTGACGCCGGGGGATCTGGACGCCTACCTCGCACACCCCGACGCCCGGACCCCCGGGCGGGCGCTGCACCAGTGGCTCGATCTGGCGGCGCCCGAGGCCGGCGGCGCGCCCCAGGCGGGGCAGGTGCGGCAGGCGACCGTGGGTCTGCCGGCCACCGGCGACACGACGGCGGCGACGGTGCTCACGGGGCAGCCGCCCGCGCGCCACCAGGTGTATGGGCGCCGGGACCTGCCGGCGGTGCCCCCGGCGGTGGTGCTGCCCGCAACGGACATGGAGCTCAAGTCGCTGCCGGGCTTCGGGCTGGTGGCCCTGCGCTTCGGGGGCCTCGCCCGCGCCCTGCAGGCCGAGGGGCCGCGGGGCGCGCTGGGCGCCATCGGGGCCATCGACGCGCGCCTGGGGGCCCTGCTGCCCACCCTGCCCGCCGACACGGTGGCGGTGATCATGGGCGGGCACGGCGGGGTCAGCCTCCCCAACCCGAAGCGGGTCCTCGCGGCCCATCTGGCGTCGGCGCTCCGGCGCCCGTCAGCCAAGGGGATCCACGCCGCGGGCGGGCTGGTGCTCTTCGACAGCCTCGAGCCGGACGAGGCGAAGCTGCTGGCCGGCCCCGACATGATCGTGCTCGACGCCCTGGTGCGCATGGCCGAGGACGGCCCGCTGATCTGGGACGCCGATCTGAACACCCTGCGGCCGCTGCGGGCCGCGGATCATGCCAGCGCCCCCGATCTGATCGCGCGCCTGACCGCGGCCGCGCCGGCGGGCGCGTGGGTGGGCATCGTGGCCCGGTCGCAGGGCTTCGAGCTGACCGCCGACAAGGGCGATGCGCCCAAGATGGGCATCGGGGGGCCGTCGCTGGACGAGGCCCAGGTGGCCCTGGCCTTCGCCGGGCCGTCGCTGCGGGGCCGCGCCCCCTCGCCGGCGGCGTGGCGCGCGGTGGACGTGGGCGTGACCCTGCGCGGCCTGCTGGGCCAGCCGACGGCGGGCCTGGCCGGCAGCGACCTCTCGGCCGCGCTGCGCACCGCCGGGCCCGCCGTGGCCCCAGGCGCGCCCGAGGTCGACGGCGACCAGGTGCGGGTGGCCGTGCCCTTCATCGCCGCCCTCGGCGGGCCGAGCCAGCTGAGCATGCCCGCGGGCGCGGCGCCCGAGCGGGCGGTGGCGATCCTGGGGGCGCTCGCCCGGGGGATCGCCGCGGCGCGGGCCGGGCTCTGGCCGCGGGCCGACGCAGAGCTGGCGGCGGCGGTCGGCCTGCCGGCCGAGGCCGAGGCGTGGCGCACCTTCTTCGTGTGGTGGGCCGCCCGCACCGGCGACATGCACACCGGCGACGAGGCCTCGCCCGAGGCGCCGGGCGCGGGCTACCCCGCGGCCCTCGCGGCGGCCATCGACGACAGCCTGCCGGCCGTGGACGGGTCGAACTGGTCGGCCGAGCGCGCCGCCCTGCTGACGGCGCTGGCGGGCCCGCGGCCCAGCGGCCTGCGCCAGGCCTGCAGCGAGACGCCGGTGGACATGGCGGCGGCCAAGGCCCGCGACGCCGAGGCGCTCAAGGCCGCTGGGCTGCCCGGCTTTGCGGCGCAGGCCTGGCTCGCCGCGGCCCTCTTCGCGGCGGATCCGGCCGCCGCGGCGGCCCACCGCGCGGCGGCCCTGGCGGCGCTGGCGGCGCCCGAGGCTGCCTGGGGGGTGGGGGCGGCGGCGGTGACCCTGAGCGTGGGGGCGCTCACGGCCGGGCAGCGCCCCGACGCGGCCGCCCAGCACGCCGACGCCGGGGTGGTGGTCAACCAGCGCCTGCGGCAGCTGATCACGCTGGCCGACGCCGATCGGGGGCCCGGGGCCCGCGGCCGCATGACCCAGCGGCTGGCGGCCCTCACGACGGGCGCGGGCGACGCCGATCCGATGCTGCTCAACGCGGTGATCCAGCGGACGGTGGGGCCCGATCGCACGGGCGCGGCGGCGCTGGTGGCCGCGCTGCTGCTCAACGGGGGCCTCACCGAGCTGTTCAGCGGGCACGGGCTGGCCCGGCTTGGGGCCATGGAGCGCATGCTGGAGGAGACCCTGGGCTCGCTGCTCAAGACCCCCGTCGGCGATCTGCGCCCGGCGGATCGGCTGGCGGCGGCCCTGGCGATGTGGGTGCGCGCCGCGCGGCTGGCCCTGAGCGGCGACATGCCCGGGGCCTTCGCGGCGCTGTCCGCGGCTGAGGAGGGCCTGAGCGACGAGGCCATGCTGGCGCTGCGGGCGGAGGCCCTGGCGCAGCCCGAGGCCGATCGCGACGCGCTGCAGCGCTGGGCGCCGGGCATCGCGCTGGTCACCCGCATCGGCAAGGCCATCGCCCTGGGCGTGGCGGGCCAGGCGCCGCTCGCCCGCGCCATGGGCCACGCCGCGGCAGACTCCGCGGGCCGCTGGCTGCAGGTCGAGCTGGCGGACGCCCAGGCCACCGAGACGCTGGGCGCGCCCGTGCGCGACCTGGTGGTCTTCTTGCACGCCCTGGTGGACGTCGCGACCGCCCCCGAGGCGGAGCGGCGGGCCGCGCTGATGGCGGCCCTCGACACGGGCGCCCGCACCCGCATCGAGCTGCCCGAAGGGGACGCGCCCGGGGCCGAGCTGGCCCGGTGGCTGAGCCTCGTCACCGTGATCGCCCGGGACGCCCTGTGGGTGGTGCAGTCGCTGCGGGACGATCGCATGGACCGCGCCGGGCTTGACCGCGCGACGGCGGAGCTGGAGGCCCTGGCGCAGGCCTGGCGGCCCGAGTCGGCCTTTGGCACCGCGGGGCTGGTGTTGGGCCTGGCGGCGCAGCGCGCGCTGATCGCGGCGCCCGAGATCGCGGCCTTGGAGGAGATCACGCTGGTGGCCGTGGCCGAGCGGGTGCCGGCGGTGATGGCGGCCCTCGCGGCCCTGCGGGGCGACATCGAGGCGGCGCGCCCGGCGGCGGCGCGGCGCGCCGGGCTGATCGAGGGCGATCTGTCGAGCTGGCTGCTGGATCTGCTGGTGGCGGTGCTGGACGCCGGCCCTCGGGCCCTGGCCGACAGCGACGCCCTGCTGGCGCTGGCCGAGGGCCACGTGCGCAGTCAGCTCGCGACGGTGCGGGGCCAGTCGGGCAACCGGCTGCGCCCCGTGCTGGCCATGCTGGAGGCCTGGCTGCTGGAGGCCGCGGGCCGCGGGGACGACGCGGTGGCGCTGATGGTCGAGGCCCGCGACTGGCTGGCGGGCACGCCGCTGGCCGGGCAGGGCTGGCTGATGGACCTGCTGGCGGTGCGCTTCGCGACCCGGACGGGCAGCGCCAGCGCCCGCGACGCGGCGGTGGGGCGCGTGGAGGCGGGCTGCCCGGGCCTCACCTGGCAGATCGTGCTCGCGCGGGCCTTCGCCGATCCGGCCGCGGCCCCCGCCCTGCTGGCGAAGGCCCGCGGCGAGGCCGCGCGGCGGCGGGCCGGGCCCGGGCTGGCGGCCCTGCGGCTGGTGGTGGTGGACGGGCAGGACGTGGTGAACGCCAACATCGAGCTGCAGGTGGCGGGGCTGGCCCTCGGCGGCGGCGCGGGCACCTTCCAGCTGGGCGCGGGCACCAGCACCAACCCGTCGGGGGAGACCGGGCTGAACCTCAGCCTGTCGCCGTCGGGCTCGGCCCACGACTTCGCCGCCGAGACGCTGATGTACGAGGGCTGGCTGGCGCTGGTGGCCGGGGACGACGCGGCGGCCGACCGGGCGCTGGCCGCGCTGCTCGACCTGCTGCAGTTCGGCACCGATCCGGGGTTCTTGAGCGACGCGCCCGCGCCCTCGCCCGCGGGCCCGTACCCCGGCACCCCGGCCGTGCGGGCGCCCCGGGCCCTGGCCTGGGTGGCGGCGCTGGCCAGCCTGCGCGGCCACGCCCAGGTGGGCACGCGGCTGATGCAGGCCGCACGGACCCACGGCGCGGAGGGCGCGGGGGGCCCGTACGGTGTGGACAGCGTCTGCGACGATCCGGCGCCCGCCGGCGACGCCGAGGACGCCTTCAGCGAGAGCCTGCGCTGCGTCGCGCCCGCGGGGCTGAAGGGCACCGTGCCCGCCAAGGCGCGGGCAGCCTTCTCGCGCTGGGTGTCGCTGCAGGCGCGGCCTGCGGAGGCCCCGGCGAAGGCGCAGGCGGCGGCCCGCCGGGCCCTCGCCCGCGCGTGGTCAGCGGTGCCGGCGAAGGCGCCCGCCTCGGCGGCCGCGGTCGCGAAGCTCCTGGCCGACGAGCAGGGCGGGCCCGCGTCGTGGGGCCCCCAGGCCGAGGTCGTGCTGGCCGGGCCGCACCGCTGTGGCAGCCTGCTGCCGCTCTTGGGCGCGGGGCGGCTGCCGCGCAGCCGGGCGCGGCCCGTGGCCAGCGCCTGCGGGGCCGTGGCGGCGCGGCTGCTGACCCTGGAGGGCCTGCCCCCCGATCACCCCACCGCCGACGCGTTGGCCACCGCCCGGCTGCTGAGCCACATGGGCGGGATCAGCGCAGAGGCGCAGAACGGGATGTGGCGCGCCCTCGATCGGTGGGCGCGCTCGGGCCCGGCAGACCAGCGTCGGCCGCGGGCCGAGGCCCTGGCGGCGGTGGCGGCCGAGGCGGGGGCGGCGGGCGCGGCCCTGGAGCTGCGGGCGGTGGCGCTGGCGGCGCGGGTGGCGGCGGGCGAGGCCGTTGACGCCACCCCTGTGCTCGACGAGGCGCTGCGCACCGGGGCGGGCCTGCGGGCGACCCGGGTGTTCCTGAAGCGGGCGGTGTTCACGCCGGCGCGGGCCGGCGAGGCTGCGGCGGTGCGGCTGGGCCTGAAGTAGCCCGGCCTCGGCGGGCCTCGCTGGGGGCCCTCTGCGCTCAGCCGGCGGTGACCGGCGCCTGCTGCTCGGCCATCCACGCGGCCACCGCGCGCCGGATCCGGTGCTGGTCGTTGTAGACGGTCTGGGTCTGGGTGTTGAGGGCCTGGGCGATCTCGGGCGCCGAGTAGCCGTCCATCCACGCCAACCGCACCACCAGCCGCTGGCGCTCGCTCAGCACGCGGTCGAGGTGGGTCAGCAGGGCCTGCAGCTCGCTGCGGGCCAGCAGGCGCTGCTCGGTGGGCGCCTGCGGGTCGCTGGCCCCGCCCTCGGCGGCCCGGCCCACCCCCTCGGAGTCGGCGGCGACCCGCCCGGCTCCGCGGCGCAGGGCCACCCGCTTCGCCAGCGCGTTGCCCACCTCGCGCTGCGCCACCAGGCCGACGTAGGTCTCCAGCGCGGCGCCCCGCTCGGGGTCGTAGGCGCGCAGCTGCTGACCATCGGCCTTGAGCAGGGTCACCCACACCTGCTGGGTGAAGTCGTCCACGTCCTGCGGGCGGTCGCGCAGGCGCCAGCTCACCCGGGCGCGGATCACGGGCAGCAGCCGCCGCACCAGGGCCTCCATCGCCTTGGCCCGGCCGCTGAGGGCGGCGTCGATCAGCGCGCGATCGGTGGCCCAGGCGGCCCCCGCAGCGAGGATCAGCGCGCACAGGGTGAAGATCACGGCGCCCCCTGCGGATCGTAGTCCAGGGGCACCAGCACCAGCCGCGCGCGATCCTCCCAGGCGTCGGCGATGGCGCGGGCCGTGCGCCCGGCGCCGTCCACGGGCTCGGCGGCGAAGACCGTGAGCACCACCTGGGGGCCCGCCTGGCTGAACAGGGCGTCCGCCCGGGCGCGCAGGCGCCACACGCCGCCCTCGCCCGCGGTGATGGCGTCGCTGGGGGCCGGCCGCAGCGGGCCGGCGGCGGGGCCGGTGAAGATCTGCGGCGCGATGGGCGTGGCGACCACGGTGGCTGGCTTGAGCAGCACGGTGACCTGGCTGGTGGGCACGAAGCGGCGCCCCTCCGGGTCGTCGGCGCCCCGCTGCGCCATCACCGCGCCGCGCAGCTCGGCGTCGTAGGCGGGCAGATCCACGGCGGGCGGGCTGGCCATCAGCACCAGCGCCGCGGCCACCGCGGCGCCCAGCAGGCCGACGCCGCCGAACCAGAACTGCCAGGTGGTCCACACGGGGCGGGGCCGCAGCGCCGGGCGCGCGGCGGCCCTCAGGCTGGCGACGGCCTCGGCCATCGCGCCCTCGCTGACCGCCTCGGCCTGGGCCATCCACACCCCGCGGGCGGCGGCCGAGCGCAGCAGCCGGGCCTCGACCTGCTCGGCGGCGTCGCCGGTGAGCCGCCCGCCGCGCAGGTCCAGCAGGGCCCGGTCGTCGACGGGGTCGCCCTCGCCGGCGCGCAGCGCGGCCAGGCCGGCGAGGATGGCGTCGGCGGGGCCGTGGTCGTCGGGGCCGTCGGGGCCGCTGGGGCCCGCGCTCTGGGGGTCGGTCATGGTCGCCAAGGTGGTCATCGCGCTGCCCTCGTGTAAAGCCTGCCCGTGTGGAAACGCCGCCCGGTCTCGACCTCAGCGGCGGTGCCGCGTCACGCGCCCGCCGCCGCGCTGCCCCTCGCGACCCGTGAGCCACGCCTCGATGGCCTCGCCCATGCCCGCCGCCGTCAGCGCCCGGGCCTCGGGCTCGGTCTTGAGCGCCAGGTTGCACAGCTGGGCCAGCGCGTCGGGCACGCCGGGGGCCATCGTGCGCGGATCCGGCGCCACCTCGTGGCAGGCCTTCACGGCGTACATCAGCTCGTTGCGGGCCTGGAAGGGCCGCTGCCCCGTCAGGATCTCGTAGAGTGTGATGCCCAGGCCATACACGTCGGCGGCCGGGGTGCCGGCGCCGGTGCCCTGCCGCAGGCACTCGGGGGCCATGTAGCCCAGGGTGCCGTACAGGCTGGCGGCCTGCGGGGCCGGATCGGCCAGCCGGCGGGCGATGCCCCAGTCCACCAGGTACACGCCGCGGCCGTGGTCCAGCACGATGTTGCTGGGCTTGATGTCCAGGTGCACCACGCCCTGCTCGTGGGCGTAGGCGACGGTCCAGCACAGGCGGGCGAAGCGGTGCAGCAGGTCGAAGGCCACGCCCACGGCGCCCCGCTCGGCGCGGTCGTTCAGCGCGTCGGCCAGGCTGCGGCCCTCGACGAAGCGCTGGGCGTAGAAGGGGGTGCCGTCGGTCAGCAGGCCGCTGTCGTACACCCTTACCACGCCGGCGTGCACCAGCGCGCTGGTCAGCGCCGCCTCCTGGGTGAAGCGGGCCCGCGCCACGGCGTCGTCGTGGTAGCGCACGTGCAGGCACTTCAGGGCCACCGGGCGGCACGCGCGGCGGTCCCAGGCGAGCCAGACGTGGCCCCCGCCGCCCTCACCCACAAAGCGCTCGACCACGTAGCGGTCGTCGCTGGGCACCTGCACCGGCAGCCCGCGGCCCGGCGCCTGGTCCACCGCCTCGGGCAGCCAGCCGTCGGGGGTGGTGACGTCGAGGTTCAGCGGGCGGCGGGGGCAGGTGGCGTCGGCGAGCAGGGCGTACATGGGACCTCCGAAGGTGCGTTCTTGCCCCCTCGTACTGGCGGCCTGGGGCGATCCTTTGAGCGCAGGGGTCACTTTTTCGCCGGCCTGGCCAGGGACGAGGGGCGCCGCGCGGGGGCCGTACACAGGGGCAGGCCGCCGAAAAGGGCTTTGAATCCGGTGATGAGCGGGCGCCGGCGGGTGAGGCGCCGCCCGTCATGCTACCGTGCGCGGGTCCAACGCGTCGGTGCGTGCGGCGAGCGGTGAGGGGCCGATGAAGGTCAACTTCGAGACCAAAGACCGGAACATGACCGTGCTCAGCCCGGACGAGCTGATGCAGTTCCGCGATGAGTTCGAGGCGCGGCAGTTCCTGCACATGTTCGCCCACGATCCCGGCAACATGGAGACGCTGCGGCGGGTGCTGGGCGAGCAGCTCAACCCCTTCATGATCGCCGGGCTCACCGACTTCGAGGTGCTGGATCAGGTGGCCACCCTCATCTCGCGCACCTGCGTGGGCTGGGTGCGCGTCGAGCTGCGCGACATCGTGCCGCCGTCGGTGGTGGAGGGGAACGCCGACCCCAACGACACCGAGATGGAGGACACCCCGCTCGCCGAGGAGGAGGCCGAGTACGAGGAGGTCAAGCCCGATCCGGTCCTCCCGCCGCTGTTCCCCATCATCGCGCGCCTGGAGTGCGAGGCCCTCGACCTCGAGCGGCGCCTGTACAACATCACCCTGGACCTGCTGCGCTACGCGGGCTTCCCGTGGCCCGACACCTCGGACGTCGCCGACACCCTGCAGGGCGTCGCGGGCAGCACCCAGATCGGGCTGCAGGAGGAGAGCCAGGGCTTCGCGAACCAGCTGCTGGGCCTGGGCGATCCCGCCAACCTGCTGAGCACCGCCACCGAGATCGGCCAGAAGGCCGTCACCACGGCGGAGCGCACCGGGGTGGAGCTGGGCAACCTCACCGGCAAGACGGCCGAGCGGCTGGGCAAGCTGCTCCAGAACGACGCCGAGGCCCCGGCGCCGTCGGCGGTGATCCCGGTGATGCGCGCCTCGATCGAGAACCAGGCCGACCAGCTCAACGCCATCACCAAGGGCGCCAGCGACGGCCTCAGCTCGCTGGCGGGCGGCACCTTCGAGCCCCTCGACCCCAGCCAGATGGCCGATCTCATGCAGGGCTTCGCGGCCGAGCAGGGCCGCGGCGTGGCCGACGCCGTGGGGCGGGCGACCAGCCAGCTGAGCGATCGCCTGGGCGTGGGCCCCGACGACAAGGTCACGCTGCCCAGCCTGAGCGGCACCCTGGTGCTCGAGGCCATGACCACCACCACCGGCGAGACGGCCCAGGGCATCGTCGACTCGGTGGGCCGCACCACCGACTTCCTGGCCCCTTTGGGGGCCCTGCCGCGCCCGCGCACCCCGGCCCTCGGCGGCGCGGCGGGCGCCGGTGCGGGCGGCGTCGCCGGCGACGAGGGCGATCCGCGGGCTGCGGCGGCGGCGGC
>JAUHVS010000101.1 GCA_030424955.1 bacterium
CGGCGAGGGTCAGGGCGCCGTCAGCGAGGGCCGCCGCGAGCCCGGTGTCGAACATCAGCTTGCCGAGGGCGAGGCCGCCGCCCAGGAGGTAGAGGGTGCCCCAGTCGATCCGTATGGCCTCGCTCCAGGGGAGCACCGGCTCGCCGTCGCCTTTGCCGCTGGGGATGATGAAGAGGAGGCTCGCCGCGAGAACGGCGACGATCCCCTCATTGAGTCCTGCGCGGGCCCAGAGGGTCGTGGGGTGCTCTCCGCCGAGGGCGAGGCCGATGATCGAAGGGGCGAGCCAGCCGATGACCGCGAGGGCGAAGACGAGGAGGGAGCGGGTCTCGCCGCGGCTGAGGGGGCCGAGCTCTCTCTGCTGCTCCTCGACCGCGGCCGTCAGCCCTTCGATCCGCTCGATCGGCGCTGGATAGCGGACGCGGATCCAGAGGAGCAGGCCGATGAGACAGGTGAGCGCGACCGGCAGGGCGAAGCTCATCCACTCGAAGAAGTCGAGGTGGATCCCCGCCTGGCGATCCAGCAGGTCGAGGGCGATGACGTTGGGGGCGGTGCCGATCGGCGTCGCCATCCCGCCGAGGGAGCAGGCGTAGGCGAGGGCGAGGACCATCCCGGAGCCGTAGCGGCGGACCGACTCGTGGAGGCGGTCCTGGTCGCCCGGGACGAACGCGTCGATCGCCGCGACCAGCCCGAGCGCGACCGGCAGGAGCATCGCCGCGGTCGCGGTGTTCGAGATCCACATCGAGCCGATGAAGCCGGCGACGGCGAGGGCGATGAGGACCCGGCCCGGGCGGCCGCCGACCTTCTGGATCGCCGTGGCCGGCGCCGACTGCGAGCGACCGCCCATCGTGACTTCGTGGGCCATGCGGGGATCCGATGGCGAGGGCTGGAGCCCCGAGTACCGGGCGGTGCGGGCCGCGCTGCCGGCGGCCGCGCAGGTGCACTTCGCGGGGCACGGCGTGCTCGCGCCGCGGGATCCCTGGGCGGCGCACCTGGCCCTGGCGGACGGCCCGCTGGGCCTGCCGGAGATCCTGACGACGCCAGTACGGGCGCGGCTGGTGGTGCTGAGCGGCTGCGAGACGGGCGCCGACTCGGTGCTGCTGGACGAGGGCGCGGTGGGCCTGGCCGAGGCGTTCCTGGCGGCGGGGGCGGCGTCGGTGCTGGCCACGGATCGGCCGGTGGCCGACGCCTCGGCGGCGCGCTTCATGGCGGCGTTCCACGACGCCGGGGGGGCGGACCGGCCCGCCGAGGCCGCCCGGGTGGCGGCGGCCTTCCTGCGCACGAAGGGCGATCCGCACTGGTCGGCGTTCCGGGTGATCGGGCACCGCTGAGGCGCTCACAACCTTTTGAATGTATTGAGGAAGTGGGCGCTACTCCGCGCTCGGCGCCGGGCCGGTGAGGTGCGGCGTGAAGAGGTGCGCGATGGGGATGAGGTCGAGGCCGTGGGCCTTGAGCGCGCGGGCGTTGGGGTGGCTGTCGCTGGCCACGATGCGCTCGAACAGGCCGCTGCCGCTGAGGCGGTCCCAGGCGTCGCCCGGGAACACGCCGTGGGTGCACACGGCCACCAGCGCCGTGGCGCCGGCGTCGCGGTAGGCCCGCGCGGCGCCCATGAGCGAGCCCCCGGTGCGGATCATGTCGTCGTAGAGCACCACCCGCCGGCCGCGCACGTCGGCGTGCACCGCCTGCACCACCGTCGAGCTGCCCGACACCCGCCGCTTGAGGATGAAGGCGGCGTCCACGCCCAGGTCGTTGGCCAGCGACTCCACCCACTTGGCCCGGCCGGCGTCGGTGCTGCCGAGCACGAAGTCCTCGCCGCCGAACCGCCGCAGGGCGGGCACCAGCGCCGACTTGCTGTAGATGTGCGTGGCCGTCAGCCCGCCCTCGAAGTAGTGGGGGATGCCCTCGCTGTGCAGGTCGAGCAGCAGGGCGCGGTTGCCGTAGCTCGCCGGCGGGATGGCCGACAGCAGGCGGGCGCGGGTCTTGGCCGTGACCACCTCGCCGGGGTGCACCGCGCGCTCCATGGTGCTGTAGGCGAAGTAGGGGATCACCAGCTCCAGCCGCAGCGCGCCGTTGTTCACCAGGGCGCAGGCCAGGTCGTAGAGCCGCAGGGTGGACGAGTCGTCCACCAGGGCGCCCACCAGGATCACCCGCCGGCCCTCGATGGCGGTCAGGATGCGCTGGTAGTGCTCGCCGTCGGGGAACTGGCGGCGCTTGATGACGCCCCGCTCGGCGTCGAGCTGCCAGATGAGCTCCTCGGCGACGGCCTCGTCGCCGAGCAGGCTGAACACCACGGGTCGGTCATCCATCGCGGCCTCCATCGTCCTGGGCCCGCGCGGGCGGCCGTGGGGCCTGGGCGCGGGGCACGCCGTGGTTGTCGCACGGGGCGGGGGGCAGGGTACACTCGCTCGCATGAGTGAGGGGCCCCGCATCGCACACTGGACCGAGGACGCGCTCGACGGGCTGGAGCCCTATGAGCATGACTTCCAGGAGTTCAAGAGCGCGCCGTACATGGTGGACGACAAGGGCATCGCCGCCCACTTCCTGGCGGCGCTGGCCAAGCAGATCAGCGCCTTCTCGAACGGGGCCGGCGGGCGGCTGTTCCTGGGCATCAACGACGACGGCACCCCCGACGGCGGCATCCGCGTCGACCTGAAGGGGGGCGGCACCCGCGCCTGGCTCGAGGACGTCATCCCCGGGGCCGTGGATCCGCCGCTCAAGCAGTTCAACGTCTACGAGGTGCTCAGCCGGGCCCGCGGGCCCTCGCGCATCAAGCCGGGGCACGCGGTGTTCGTCATCGACATCCCGCCCAGCGAGGACGCCCCGCACCAGGCCACCGACCACCGCTACTACCTGCGCATCGCCGGCAAGTCGCGGCCCATGGGCCACGTGCACGTGCAGGACGTGCTGCGGCGCACGCGGCACCCGCTGGTGGACGTGGTGCGGGTCACGCCCTTCGGCGCGCCGGTGCACGACGACAGCGACCCCCGGGGCCCGAAGACGCTGCTGTGCCTGCAGGCCTTCGTGGCCAACCAGGGCCGCCACCTGGCCCAGCACGTGGGCTGCGAGTTCATCCTGCCGCGGCCGCTGGTGAGCAGCGAGGCCCGCGGGCAGATCCCAGACGCCGGGGGCGCTGACCTTCTTCCGCTACCACCCCACGCCGCTGTTCCCGCAGCAGGAGCTGCTGTTCGCGCGGGTGTGGGTGACCCTGCACGCCAACAACATCGCGGCCATCCGGCGGGGCGAGTCCAGCGTGCGCTGGCGGCTGTACGCCGACGACGCGCCGGCGAACGAGGGGGCGGTGGTGCTGTGGAACTACGCGGTGGTGCGCCGCGCCGTGCGCCGGCTGCGCAAGAAGGCCCGCGGGCTGGCCGGCGGCTGAGCGGCGGGCCGGGCCGGTGGCCCGATCACAGCGCGATGAGCTGCCCGTCGGCCACGCCATAGCGCCGGGCGCCGGGCTCGTCGAGCTCGGCCCCTCCCGTGAACGCCCCAAAGGCCGGCAGCACGCCCACCTGAGCCCCCACATGGAAGATGGGCAGCCGCACCCGGCCCCGCCGGCGGCGGCCGCGGATCACCGCCACCGGGTGGACGTGGCCAGCCCACACGTACGCGCCCTGGGGGTCGGGCGCGGGGGCGTGGCAGAACCTGAACGGCCCGTCCCGCAGGCTCGGCAGCACCGGCAGGGCCCAGGCGTCGGGCAGCGCGGCGACGTGCTGGTCGTGGTTGCCCTCCACCAGGATCGCCTCGGCCGGGCAGCGGGTGAGCCACTCGGCGGCCTGGTCGACGACCTGCGCCGTCAGGCCCCAGGCCCCGTGGATCAGATCCCCCAGCAGCAGCAGCCGCTCGGCGCCCGTGGCCCGCACGGCGGCGTCGAGCCGGGCCAGGTCGAGGGCCAGGTCGCCGCTGGGGACGGGGATGCCAAAGGCTTGGAATGTTTCGGCTTTCCCCCAGTGCAGGTCGGCCACGGCCAGGGTGCGGCGGGCCGGCCAGTACAGGGCGCGGGCGCTCAGCAGCCGCACGGCCTCGCCCGCCACCGTGCAGGCGATCTCGGCGATGGGGGCGGGCCTCACGGCGTCTCCCAGTCGGCGCGCATGGCGGCGATGCGATCGGCCAGGGCCTCGGTGCTGAACAGGGTCTCGTTGATGCGGCTGACCATCAGCGGGAAGGCCAGCGGGCTCGGGTGCGGGGTGTCGAAGACCTCCAGCCCGTCGGCGCTGAGGGCGCGCAGGCTGGCGGCCAGCCGGCTGTGGTCGAAGCTCTGGGCGAGCACCTCCCGCTCGGCCTGGTGCAGCAGCAGGTTGTCGGGATCCCAGCGCCGGAACACGTCGTAGAGCAGCCCGGTGCTGGCCTGCACCTGCCGCAGGGTCTTGCGCTTGCCGGGGTAGCCGGCGAACACCAGCCCGGCGACCCGGGCCACCTGCCGGAACTGGCGGCGGGAGAGCTCGCCCAGGTTCACGGCGGCCATCACGTCGTCCACGAGCGCGTCGGGGTCGAAGAGCGCCGGATCCGCCAGGGCGGCCTCGAAGGGGTAGGGGTCGACGCTCATCAGCTCCAGGCCGTAGTCGTTGACCGAGGTGCTGAAGGTGGCGGGCTGGCGGCGGCCCAGGCGCAGGGCGAGCACGGCGGCGAGGCCCTCGTGGGCGTTGCGGCCCTCGAAGGGGTACAGGAACAGGTGGTGGCCCTCGCGGCTCTGCAGGCGCTCGCCGAGCACGGTGCCCGGGCGGGGCAGCCGGCTGAGGGCAGCCTGCGCGGCCAGGATCGGCGCCGCGGCCGCGAGCTCCGGGCCCCCGGTGATCTCGCCGGCGAAGGTGCGCAGCAGGGCCGAGGCGAGGTGGGTGCTGACGGCCATCTTCGCGCCGCCCCAGCGGGCGGCCACGGTGGGCTGGGCCTTGGTGGGCTTGACCACGCAGTCCACGTCCTTGAGCTTCACGAAGGCCAGCCGGCGGCCCGCGAACATGAAGCGGTCGCCGGGGCGCAGGCGCGCGGCGAAGCGCTCCTCGATGGCGCCCAGCCGCTGGCCGTTGCCCATGCGCACCCACACGGCGGGATCGTCGGCGATGGTGCCGATGCTCATGCGGTGCAGGCGGGCGATGCGGGCGTCGGGCACGCCGTACACGCCGGCCTCGTCGGCCACGACCTTGTGGTACTGCGGGTAGGCCTTCAGGGTCGCGCCGCCCTCGCGCACCAGGGCCAGGCACCAGTCGAAGTGGGCCCGGGACAGCCCGGCGTAGCCGACGGTGTCGCGCACCTCATCGAACAGGGCGTCGGCGGTGAAGCCGCCCCCGAGCGCGCGGGTGACCATGTGCTGGGCGAGCACGTCCAGGGGGGCGTCGAGGGGCGCTCGGGGCTCGACGTCGCGGGCGTCGACACAGGCCCGCGCGGCCCGCAGCTCGATGAGCTCCAGGGCGTGGGTGGGCACGCAGATGACCTCGCAGGCCGCGCCCGGGCGGTGGCCGCTGCGGCCGGCCCGCTGGATCAGCCGGGCCACGCCCTTGGGGCTGCCGATGTTGAACACCCGCTCCACCGGCCCGAAGTCCACGCCCAGGTCGAGGCTGGTGGTGCACACGACCACGGTGACGCTGCCGTCGCTCAGGCCCCGCTCGATGCGCGCGCGCTCCTCGGCGTCGATGGCGCTGTGGTGCACGGCGAGGCGCGCGCCCCACTCGGGCCGCGCCCGCTGGATGGCCTGGTACCAGCGCTCGGCCTGATTGCGGGTGTTGGTGAACACCAGGGTGGCGCTGCCCACGTCGAGGCGCTCGACCACCTTGTGCACCATCTCCAAGCCCAGGTGGCCGGCCCACGGGAAGGCGTCGACGGCGTCGGGCAGCAGGCACGAGACGTGGATCGGCCGGTCGATGGGCGCGGTGATGAGGGTGGCGGCGCGGCCGGGGCCCACGGCCGCCTGCGCGGCGGTGTCGACGTTGGGCAGGGTGGCCGACAGGGCCCAGATGCGCAGGCTGGGGCTCAGGCGGCGCAGGGCGGCGAGGGCGAGCTCGGTCTGGGTGCCGCGCTTGCTGTCGAGCAGCGCGTGCCACTCGTCGACGATGACGCTGTCGAGGCCCGCCAGCAGGGCCGGCGCGTCGGCGCGGGCGAGCAACAGCGACAGGCTCTCGGGGGTGGTGATGAGCACCTCGGGCAGCGCCCGGCGCTGGCGGCTGCGCACGGCGCTCGAGGTGTCGCCGGTGCGGCTCTCGACCCGGGCGTCGGGGCAGAGCGCGCCGGCGATGCGCTGCAGGGCGAGCTCGACGTCGTGGGCCACCGAGCGCAGGGGCGACAGGTAGACGATCCGCGCGCCGGCGCGCCGCCGGGGGTGGGCGCGCAGCCACGCCAGCGGCCCCCCGAAGGCGGCGTAGGTCTTGCCCGCGCCCGTGGGCACGTGGATCAGCCCGCTCTCGCCGCGGCCAAAGGCCTGCCAGGCGGCGCGCTGGTAGTCGAAGGGGGCCCAGCCCTGCGCGTCGAACCAGCCCTCGACGGCGGCGAGGGCGTCGGCGTAGGCGGCGGGGGCGGGTGGGGGGGGCGTGGGCACGGCGGAGGGATGATGGGCGAGGGGGGCAGGTCGCGCCAGCGGCCCATGGAGGGCGGGGGGGCGGGGTGGGGCTGTCTGGCGCGAAAGCTTAATCGTAACAGGTGCTTGGCGGTTGCATGGGGCGCGCGGGGGCTGCGCGCGGGGCCGCCGTGTGCCATGCTCGCCGCCGCTTGACCCAGGAGCGCCTGTGATCCCGGCAGATCCCCCGTCCGAACCCCTCTCCGCGGCCGTCCGCGACGCCCTGGCCGACGTGGCCCAGCAGCCGGCCCGCTGGGTCGACACGGCGCCCGCGCTGGCCGAGCTGGTGGCCGAGCTGCGCGACGCGCCGCGCTATGGGTTCGACACCGAGTTCATCCGCGAGGGGAAGGCCCCGCCGCGGGCCGCGCTGATCCAGATCTGCTGGGACGGCGGGCTGGCGGTGGTGGATCCGCTGGCGGTGGATCTGGCGCCGCTCGCGCCGGTGTTCCACGGCCCGGGCGTCGCGGTGGGCCACGCCCTGGCGCAGGACCTGGAGATCCTGGAGGTGCACTTCGGGGCGGGCGCCCAGCACGTCTTCGACACCCAGATCGCCGCGAGCTTCCTGGGCGAGCGCCAGATCGGCCTCGCGCCGCTGCTGTCGAGCTACCTGGGCGTGCACCTCACCAAGGGGCCGCGGCGGTCGAACTGGCTGTTCCGGCCGCTGAGCGCGGCGCAGCGCAGCTACGCGGCCGATGACGTGCGCTTCCTGATGCCCCTGGTGGATCACCTGGAGGCCCAGCTCAACGCCTGTGGGCGGCTGGCGTGGGCGCAGGAGGACTCGGAGCGGCTGCGGGTCGAGGGCATCTCGCGCCCGGGGCCCGCGGACGGGATCACCCCCGACGAGCTGGCGGCGACGGTGCGGGCCCACGCGGCGAGCTTGGGCCTGCCGGGGCCGCTGCTGGCCACCCGGGCGGATCTGGCGTGGTGGATGGCGGGCGCGCCGCCCGATCGGCTGACCTCGGGCTGGCGGGTCGAGGTGCTGGGCCCGCTGCTGGATGACTTCGCGGCGTCGCTGGCGGCCGATCCCGGCCGCGGCTGAGCGCGCTGGGCGCTCGGGGGGTGTCAGCGGGGCGCGGCGGCCGCGCGCTCCGTCGCCACGGTGAGCAGCGCGCGGGTCAGGGCCTGCCGGCCCACGGGCTCCGTCGCCTGCCACTCAGGGTGCACGAAGAACACCGCGTCCACCGCCTGGCTGGTCTGATCGGCCGCGAGCAGCCGCGGGTGGGCCCGCTGGCGCAGGGGCACGTCGCGGTACACCGGGCGGTCGTTCGAGCGGGTGAGCCGGTGGAGCTGCGGGTGCTTGACCTCGACCAGCTTCAGCTTGTGGCCGAAGCCCCGCTCGGCCAGGGCCAGCAGGGGGCCGCCGGGGGCGTTGACGATCAGCAGGCAGCTCGCGGTCACGCCGTCCACCACCTTCAGCAGCCCCTCCTCGGTGGTGACCTCGGCGAAGCGGATGCGGGCGAGCGCCGGCACCAGCCGGGCGAACACGGTCCAGGTGATGTAGGTGCCCGAGCCGTAGGGGGCCACCAGCACGGCGTCGCGCTTCGGGTCCAGGTCCACCAGCCGGTCGGCGCGCACGGCGCGGTTGCACAGCAGGTGCACCGTCTCGCTGTAGAGGGTGGCCAGCCGCGCCAGGGTGACCGCGGCGTCGGGGTGCTCCGCGCGGTAGAGCAGGTGGGCGTCCTCTTGGGCGAGGGCGGCGTCGCAGCGCGGGGGATCGGCGTGCAGGGCCTGCAGGTTGTCCCACGAGCCGTGGGTGCGCACCTGCTGCACGTCGACCTGGCCGGCCAGCAGGGTGGTGAGTCGCTGCGCGACGGCCTCGTACTGGCCGCCCTTGGGCCCCGTGCACAGCCGCAGCGCGGGGGGGCCGGCGGGGCGTGCGGCGGTGGTGGCAGGCGCGGCGGGCGGGGCCGCAACGCTCACCGCGGGGGCGAGCAGCCCGAGCAGCGCGAGGGCGAGGCGCACAGACATGGTCGGTCCACGGATCGGGGTCGGGGCCACAGCGTGGCACGGCCCGGCGGCGGCGGCAAACCAGCGGCGGATCAGGGGCCGGCGGCGCTCGGCAGGTGGGCCTGCAGCGCGGCCAGCCGGGCGGCGTCGGCGGGTGCCAGGGCAGGGCGCGGCGCCAGCACCCGGGGGGCCTGCAGCACCAGGCCGGCCTTGTGGCGGGGCGACGCGGTCACCGCCGCGAAGCTGAGGGCAAACACCCGCTCGGCCGGCACCGTGCGCACGGGGCCCATGCGGTCGAGGGTGTGGGCGTGGATCCAGGCGTCCAGGGCGGCGCGATCGGCCGGGGACAGGCCCTCGGCGGTCTTGGCGACGGGCACCAGGGCGTCGCCGTGCCACACCGCGAAGGTGTAGTCGGTCAGCGGGGCCTGCCGCCGCCGCGCGCCCGCGTGGGCATAGACCAGCACCGCACAGACCGTGAGGGCCGGGAGGGGCCAGTGGTAGGCGGGGTCGGCTGGATCTGCGCCGTCCAGCGGCCGCAGCCGCAGGCCCCGGGTGCGCCGGGCCGCAGGGGCCTGGCGCAGATCTTCGAGGGCGGGCCAGCCGGCGGCGGTCAGGGCCGGGGGGTGCCACAGGCCGCCGGCGACGGGGGGATCACGGGGCAGCGACAGGGCCGCCAGCCGGGCGAGGCGGGCGCGCAGGGGCTGGCCGGTCAGCGGCCCGGCGCCGTCGGCCAGCAGGTCGTGGGCCACGAACACCAGCGGCTGGCGGCGGCGCACCGCCGCGCTGGGGCGGGGCCTGGCCAGGCGCCGGGTGAGCACGTCGTGGGGCTGGGGGGTGAGCGGGGGGCGGTCGCCCGACGGGTCGCTGGCCGCGCTCGGCTCGACCACCAGCAGGGTGCCGACCAACACGGTGCCGTCGGGCAGCCCCCGCGCCGCAGCCACGAGGGCCGGGCAGCGATCGCTCACCAGGTCGGCGCCGTCGGTCCAGACGCAGGTGTCGGCGCCCCGGCGGATGATCTGGCAGGGCAGGCCGGGCCACCGCCACGTCGCCTGCCAGTCGGTGCAGGGCCCCAGCGCCTCGGCCGGGCCAGCCAGGGGCTCGAGGGGGGAGACGGGGTGGGGCGCGCAGGAGGCCAGGCCCGGCGCCAGGGGGGCCAGCAGGGCAGCGACCGCGGCGGCGGTGGGGGCGGTGAAGGCGGTCAGCCGGTGCGCCACTTCGGGCGCGGGCAGGGCGCTGACGTCGGCGAGGGCCTGGGCGAGGACGGCGCGGGGCACGGCCAGCCGCAGGCCGGTGGTGAGGATGCGGTTGATCCACACCAGCGGGCGCAGCGGCAGCGCGGCCCACGCGGCGAGGACCTGGGCGCGGCGGGCGTCGGCGTCGGCGCCCTTCAGCGGCGCGACGAGCTCGGTCATCCAGCGGTGCAGCGAGCGCGGTGGGCCCTCGGGTGGGTCGCGGCGGTGGGTGTCGATGAGCAGGGCCAGCGCCTCGCCGGTGTCGCCCACGTGGGCGACGCAGTCGTCGAGCAGCCAGCGGGGCAGGGCGAGGGCGTCCAGCGCCCAGGCGGCGAGATCGGCGGGGGGCACGCGCACCGGCCGGGGCCCGTCGGTGAGCAGGGTCAGCGCCCAGGGCAGGTCGGCCGCAGGCGCCGCGCGCAGGTAGGCCACCAGGGCGGCCCGCTGCGCGGCGGGCGCAGGGGGCCCGTCGAGGGCGTCGCAGAGGGCGGCGAAGGGGATCACGGGCTCAGGCCTGCGCGAGCCGCGGCACGGGGCCGGCGTTGAGCCCGCACACCTCGCGCAGGTAGCGCGCCAGGGTGTCGGTGGGGCTGTGCATCACGTAGACGGTGCGGGCCTGCGAGGCGCGCACGGTGTCGAGCAGGGCCGGCCAGTCGGCGTGGTCGCTGAGCACGAAGCCCCGATCGACGGGGCGCTGGTGGCGCTGGCGGCGCACCCGCATCCAGCCGCTGGCCGACGCGGTCTGTGGGCGCAGCGCCTGCCGCCAGGCGGCGTCCTCGGCGGCGGGGGGCGTGAGGATCAGCGCGCCCGGCGGCGGCTGGCTGGTGGCGGGATCGAACACCTCGAAGGGGGCGAGCGTGACGCCCTGCGCCGCGTAATCGGCGCAGAGCCCGGCGGCCGCGCGGTGCACCCAGAGGGGCCCGGGGCGGTCGGTGCGCGCGGCCAGGCAGGCCAGGATCCGCTGGGTCTTGCCCAGGCTGTAGGCCCACAGGGCGGCGCGGTCGCCGGCCGCGGCGGCGTCGCGCCACCACGCCACGAGGGCGTCCATCACCGCGTCGGCGGGCGGCCAGCGGTACACCGGCAGGCCGAAGGTGGCCTCGGTGACCAGCACGTCGCAGGGCACGGGCTCAAACGGCCGGCAGCTCGGGTCCGGGGCGCGCTTGTAGTCGCCGGTCACCACCCACACCTGGCCCTCGGCCTCCAGGCGGATCTGCGCGCTGCCCAGGATGTGGCCGGCGGGGTGCCAGCTACAGCGCACGCCGTTGATGAGGTGCACGGCGCCGAAGTCCACGGGGTTGAGGTGGGCGCGGCCGCGGGGATCGACCCGGCGCCTCAGCAGGGCCGCGCCCGGCGCCGCGCACCAGTAGGTGGCGCTGCCGCTGCGGGCGTGATCGGCGTGGGCGTGGGTGATGAGGGCGGTCTCGACGCTGCGCAGCGGGTCGATCCAGAAGTCGCCGGCGGGGCAGTACAGCCCCCCGCGGGGGCCCTGGACGACGAGCGGGTCGGGGGCGGGCATCGCAGGGCAGATGCCGGCCAGGGGGCGCGCGTCGCCGGGCGTGCGCGGGCGGGCAGCCTTGGGCATGCTGGGCCCATGCGACGTCATCGACGAAGTCACCCGCGGCGGCAGCGGGCCGCCCTCTGGGCCGCCCTGCGCCTGGCCATGCGCCGCCGGCTGCCCCTCGCCTTGACCCTGGTCGCCGGGCTGGGCGCGATCGCCTGCGACGGGGACGGCCCCATCGCCCCGGCGGTGCCGCGGGCCGAGCCCGCTGAGGGGGCGTCGACCGGCTACGTCACCCTCGACCTGGTGCTGCCGGCCGATCTCCCGGCCGCCGAGGTCGAGGGCGTGTGGGTGGGCCCGCGGCGCGCGCTCCTGCCCGAGGTGCTGGCGCCCGACCGGGTGCGGGTGTTGGTGCAGGGCAGCCCCACCCCCGGGCCGGCTGAGGTGGTGGTCGAGACCGCCGCCGGGCCGCGGTCGCTGGGGCCGATCTACAGCTACCGGCCCCCGCTCGATCCCCGGTTCGAGCGGGTGGTGGCCTTTGGCGCGAGCCTCACCCAGGGCGTGCAGGGCGGGGTGCCCGCCTTCGACAACGCGACCCAGGGGCCCGCGGCGCTGGTGGCCCGCCAGCTCGGCGCCGATCTGCCGCTGCCGCTGCTGGTGCCCGACCTGTTCGCGGGGATCACGCCGGCGCTCATCGGCCCGCCGCCCGCCTGCGCCATCCCCCAGGTGACCGACGTGGTGGCGACGCAGACGGCAGATCTGCTGCCGCGGCTGCAGCCCGAGGGGGGCGGCACGCTGACGGGGCGCCCGGCGCGGCTGGACCCCGATCTGGCCCCGCACAACCTGGCCGTGGGGGGCAGCCAGCTGCGCCACCACGTGCACGGCGCCGACACCCTGGGCACGCGGGTGGTGGCCCGGCTGGTGTACTCGCCCGACGGCCGCCTGCTGGGCCCGGTGGACGAGGTGCCGCTGAGCTTGCTGGTGGCCCTGTCGCCCACGCTCGTGATCTCGACGGACCTCTTCGACAACGATCTGGCGGCGCCGCTGATCCTCACTGACGACCTCGATCCGGCGTCGGCGACAGCCCTCGATGAGCTCGCGGCCGACCTGGACCTGCTGCTGCCCACCCTGGCCGAGACGGGGGCGGTGAGCTTCCTGGGCAACATGCCCCGCCCCAGCCTGCTGCCGGCCACCTACGAGCTGAAGGCCCGCCTGGTGGAGGCGGCTGAGGCGGCAGGGGAGGATCCCGCGGCGGCGGCGGCCGAGGCGGACGATCGCATCGCCGCCATCGACGCCCACGCGGTGGCGGCGAACGCGCTGCTGGCCGAGCGCGCGGCGGGCTTCCCCACTGTCCACGTGGTGGACGTGGCGGGCGCCGTGGCCGCGCTGGAGGCCACCGGCCTGGTCGTCGGCGAGCACACCCTCACGGTGCACAAGTTCGGCGGGCTGCTGGGGCTCGACGGCATCCACTTCACAGACGCGGGCTATGGCTTCCTGGCCAACCTGTTCATCGACGCCATCAACGCCGAGCTGGGGACCACCGCGCCGCGGTTGGATCTGGCGCCCATCGTGGCGGCGGATCCCGAGCGGGCGGACCGGCTGGCGGCCGCCGGCCTGGGCGGCTGCGAGTAGGGCGGGATCCTTCGGCGGCCTGGCGCGTTAGGATGCGGCGACGGGCGGCGCAGGCGCGCCGCCGAGGAGGTGCCCATGGG
>JAUHVS010000102.1 GCA_030424955.1 bacterium
CGCCGCCACGAGCAGGGCCGCCAGCCGCTGCAAGCCACGGCCGTCACACAGGGCGTGGTGGGCGCGCACCACCAGCCGCGCGGCCGGGCCGGGCTGCCAGGTGAGATCCACCATGGGGTCGCGGTTGGGCCGCATGGGGGTGTCGAGCCAGGGCGCGCCGGCGCTGCCCTGGCCGTCCCAGGGGCCCGGCGCCACCCGCACCGTCGGCGGCGGGCCCCCGGCGACCCAGCGGAGCGCACGGCCGCGGCCCACCAGCCGGGGCGCCAGCAGCGGGCGCGCCGCGAGCACCTGCGCCAGGGCCGCCTGCCAGGCCGCCAGGGGCAGGTCCCCCTGCCCCTCCACCACCCACGCCGGCGCGAAGGGGGGCGCGATGCGGCCAGCGGCCAGCCACACCCGCTCGATGCCTGTCACCGCGCGGGCCGCGGACGTGATGCTCGGCGGCATGACCCCTCCATGGGACGACGCCTGATCGGCCTGGCCGGCGCCGCCGGGCTGGCGATCGCCAGCGCTGGTCATACACCGCCACGCGCCGCCACATGAAGCCCGCCGTCCCCGCCCGCGCCGCGCCGGGGCGCCTCGTCGGCGGCACCACTTGCTGTTAGGCTGCGCGCCATGGCTCGCCCCACCCCGCCCGTCGACACCGCCTGGCGCCGCTTCCAAGCCGAGCGCGGCCGCGGCGCCGGCCCCTACGCCCGCCTGCTGCGCCGCCTCGAAGCGCAGGCGCCGCTGCACGCCCTCGACCGCGCCGCCGTCACCCTGGCCGCCGAGATCGCCGTGCTGGCCCCCGGCGCCGACGTCGAGGCCCTCACCCTGCTGATCCTCACGGTCTTCGCCGACGTGGCCCAGGGCAGCACCCGCACGCCCCTGACGCCCGACTGGCTGCAGACCCGCTTCGAGGGCCTGCTGGGCCCCGACGCCGCCCAGGCGCCCGATCTGGTGGCCCGCGCCCTGGCCTGCCTGGACGGGCCCGCCGCGCCGGTCATGGCCGACGATCTCGACGCCCACGTGCCCCTGATCCGCGCCGACGGCGCCCTGTACCTGCAGCGGCTGCTGGCCGCCGAGCGCCGCCTGGCCGACAGCCTCGCCGAGCGCCTGCAGCGCCCCGCCGTGCCGGCCGATCCCGACGCCCTCGCGGACGTGCTGGCCCGCCCGGCGATGCGCAACGGCGTGGCCATCGACCTGTCGGACGAGCAGCAGCGCGCCGTCGAGACCGCCGTGAGCGGGGCCATCACCCTGGTCAGCGGCGGCCCCGGTACCGGTAAGACCAGCATCGTGGTGGCCATGCTGCGCACCCTCACGCGCATGGGCCTGCGCCCCGACGACGTGGCCCTGGCGGCCCCCACCGGCAAGGCCGCGTGGCGCATGTCGAGCAGCGTGCGCCAGGCCCTCGCGGCGGTGGCCGATCCCGCCGAGGCCGACACCCTGCTGGCTCAGCTCGCCCCCGCCCGCACCCTGCACCGCCTGCTGGGCTACAGCCCGCGGGGGGATCGCTGGCGCCACCACGGCCGCAACCCGCTGTCGGCGCAGGTGGTGATCGTCGACGAGGCGTCGATGGTGGACGTCTTCTTGATGAACCGGCTGGTGCGCGCCCTCGCGCCCGACACCCGGCTGGTGCTGCTGGGCGACGCCGATCAGCTGCCCTCGGTGGCCGCCGGCGCGGTGTTCCGCGACGCCCTGACCGCCGCCGGCACTGCCCGCGTGTCCCTCGTGCAGAGCTACCGCATGCGCAAGGAGGATCCGGGCGGCCGCGCCATCCTCAAGGTCGCGCAGCGCATGAACCAGGGCGAGGCCGCCCTGTTCGGCCCGGGCCTGGCCACCCACCGCCCCGAGCTGGCCGATCTGGGCGCCGTGGGCGTCGAGCACGCCGATCTGCCCAAGGAGCGCCGCCGCCGGTTCCTGGATCGCTGGTACGCCGAGCGGGTGCGGGGCGACAGCGCCCTGCGCGCCAAGATGGCCCAGGTGTGGACCGCCGACGTCGACGGCCGCCTCACCGATCCCGGCCTGGCCAGCGTGTTCGGCTGGTTCGAGCGCAGCCGCGTGCTCTGCCTGACCCGGGCCTTCGACGTGGGCGCGCGGCGGATCAACGACCGCCTGCACGACCGCTGCGCCCGCGACGCCGGCCAGCCCGCCGAGGTGCCGTTCCTGGTCGGTGAGCCCGTCATGATGCTGCACAATGACTACGACCGGCGGCTGTTCAACGGCGATCAGGGCATCGTGCTGCGGGTCGAAGACGCCGAGGGCCCCCGCGCCATGGCGGTGTTCCCCGACGAGCAGCCCGGCGTGTGGCGGGCCTTCGCCCTGGACGCCCTGAGCGGCCGCATCGCCCTGGCCTACGCCATGACCGTACACAAGGCCCAGGGCTCGGAGTTCGACGCCATCGCGGTGCTCCTGCCCGACCGGGACCTGCCCCTGCTGACCCGCGAGCTGCTCTACACGGCGGTCACCCGCGCGCGGCACGCCGTGTGGCTGCTCGGCGACCGGGCCCTGCTGGTGCAGGGCGTGCGCCGCACGGTGGAGCGCTTCGCCGGCCTCGCCGATCGCCTGCGGGCCGCCAGCGACGCCCCCCCGCCCCCCGACGACAGCGCGCCCGGCGCGCCCCCCCTGGATGACCCCGTGGCCCCAGCCCCCGACGAGGTGCCCTGATGCGCGCGCGCTCTGCCCTGGCCTGTGTGTCGTTGTTCCTGTGCGCGTGCAGCGGCGGGCCGCGGCCACAGCCGCCGAAGGACGCCGCCGCCCTGCCGGGGCGCCTGCACGCCGTGGGGGTGGTGCACACCGACACCGGCCTCATCGTCGGCGGCACCGCCCAGGAGGGCGCGGTGCTGGGCCAGACCCCGCTGACGCCGGGCCCGGGCGGCCTGATCGTCGGCGTGGACGGCGGCCTCCACCCCGTGTGGGGCGCCGGGCTCGGGGGCGGCCAGGTCACCCTGCAGGCCTTCGCCCCCGGCCCCAACGGCGACGTGGTGTTCACCGCACGCTTCCTGGGCGCCTTCGGCGGCGGCGGCACCCTCATCAAGAGCCACGGCAAGGCCGACTGCGTGGCCGGCCGCGTGGCCCCCACCGGTGAGGTGCGCTGGGTCACCCACCTGGGCGGCGCGGGCGAGGACGACTGCCCCGGGCTGGTGGCCACGGACAGCGCCGTCTTCGTCGCGGGCAGCTTCGGCCCCATGCTGGTGACCCCGCGCCTCGACGCCCAGGGTGGCCGCGACGGGTTCGTGACCCGGCTGTCGGCCAAGGACGGCCAGGTCGAGGCCTCGGTGGCCTTCGGCGCCGGGGGCGACGAGCAGGTGCTGGCCCTGGCGCTGAAGGGCAGCACCCTGGCGGTGGTCGGCACCTTCAACCGCGACTTCCAGTACCGCTACGCCGTGCTCAACGCCCCCATGGACGGGCCCGGCGCGTTCATCGCGGGCCTGGACGTCGATCTCAAGCCCACCTGGGCCCGGGTGGTGGGCCGCGCGCTGACCCGCCCCGTCGCCGTGGCGGGCACCGTGGACCGCGGCTGGGTCGTGGCCGGCACCGTCGCCGGCGCGGGCTTCATCACCGGCCTCGACAAGGGGGGCAACGCCCAGTGGCGCCGGGATCTCGCGGGCTGGTCCGCCGTGCACGGGCTGGCGGTGGACGGCAGCGACGTGCTGGTGGCCGGCGCCGCCCGCGGCGTGGCGCTCAAGCGGCTGAGCGGCAGCGGCGAGCCCCTCGACCAGTACACCTGCGGCGACGGCGCCGACGCCGCCACGGCCATCGCCATCAACCTGTCGGGGGACGTGGCCTGGGCCGGTCAGCTCGCGAAGGCCGCGCGCTGCGGCCCCGCGGGCGGCGTCGTCGGCCGGTGGGGCGGGCTCATCCGCTGACCTGGCCGGGCGTGCGTAAGACGATCGGCACGAAACCTGCTTTCCGGCTCAAGGGTCTACGCTTTCAATCCTCCAGCACGCCGGGAGCCTTGATGTCACCCAAGCTTCTCTCCGTTAGCATCCTGACGGCCGCCGCCCTCACGGCGTGTGCGCCCGCCGATGATCAGGCGGTCATCGCCACCCGCATGGACAACATCCAGGGCGGGCAGATCGACGACGTGAACACCAACGTGGTCGGCATCGTGATGCAGTCCGGCCAGTTCAGCGGCATCTGCACCGGCTCCCTCATCGCCCCCAACCTCGTGCTCACCGCCCAGCACTGCATCGCCGAGCTCAACTCCGAGTACGTCGACTGCCGCACCAGCCGCTTCGGGCGGCTGACCTCGGCCAACGGCGTGGCGGTGACCACCGACACCTCCATGGGCCGCAGCGGCCTGGGCTACTACGGCGTGCGCGACGTCATCGTGCCCGAGCAGAACCAGCTGGTGTGCGGCAACGACATCGCCGTGCTGGTGCTGACCCGCAACATCCCGGCCAACGAGGCCACGCCGCTCACGCCGCGCTTCGACCCCTTGCCGCAGCGCGGCGAGCGGGTGTCGGCCATCGGCTACGGCCACACCGGCAACGGCTCGGGCAGCGGCACCCGCCGCATCATCGAGAACCGCCAGGTGCTGTGCGCCGGCGCGGCCTGCCGCGGCGCCGGCCTGTCGGACGAGGAGCTGATGGCCAGCGACGGCACCTGCCAGGGTGACTCCGGCGGCCCGCTCATCGACACCCAGGGCCGCGTGCTCGGCGCCCTCTCCCGGGGCGGCCAGGGCTGCTCCTACCCCGTCTACACCGGCGTCTTCGGCTACGCCGACTGGATCCGCGCCCAGGGCGCCCGCGCCGCGGGCTTGGGCGGCTACGCGACCCCCGCCTGGGTCGAGGGCGGCGACATCGGCCCCGACAACGACGGCGACGGCTTCAGCGACGACACCGACAACTGCCCCTGGAACCCCAACCCCAACCAGGCCGACGTGGACGGCGACGGCTACGGGGACGTCTGTGACGACCAGAACGACCTCGACCGCGGCGGCTCGTGCAGCGTGTGCAACGCGTGCAACACCGACGCCGACTGCGGCGGGCTGATCTGCGCCCAGACCTCCGACGGCTACGGCCTGTGCGTGCAGCAGTGCAACACCAGCAGCGACTGCCCGGCCACCGCGGCCTGCTACGACGTGGGCGGCGGCGTGGCCCTGTGCCTCAACGCCGACGCCGATACCGCGGGCGTCTGCCCCCCCGATTACGTGTGTGGCGAGCCGCGCCAGCCCGAGCCCGAGCCCGAGCCGGAGCCCGAGCCTGAGCCCGAGCCGGAGGCCGACGCCGGGGTGTCCCCCCAGCCCGAACCGGAGCCGGAGCCTGAGCCCCAGCCGCAGCCCGAGCCCGACCCCGGCATCGAGGGCGGCGACACCGATCCCGGCGCCCAGCCCGACGTGCGCATCGTGCCCGAGATCAAGCGCTCCGGCAGCTCGAAGGGCGGCTGCTCGGTGCCCGCCGACGGCCCCACCGACGCCCCCGCCGTGCTCACCCTGCTCGGCCTGCTCGGCCTGGGCCTGCGCCGCCGGCGCTAGCACCGGCGCGGGCGCCCACCCCACCCCCACCGGCGCCCGACGCGCCCGGGGCTTTGCATCGCCCGGGCGACGTGGCAGGTTGCGCCGTCCCCTGCCGTGGAGCCCCGCATGTCCGATCAGCCGACCTCCGCCGATCAGGGCGCCCAGCCCGCCCCGGGGCGCCGCGCCCTGGTGCTCGCGGTCCTGGCCCTGGTGGTGATCGCCATCGGCGCCCGCTGGGTGCTGGCCGACGACCCCAAGCTCGTCACGGAGTCCCACGAGTCGGACACCGCCACGGCCACCCGCACGCTGAAGGGCCCCGGCCTGTCGCAGATCAAGAGCGGCAGCCGGCAGCTCGCCAAGAAGGTGCCGGACGCGCCGGACCCCACGGTCGAGGCCCCCGAGGACTGGCGCCAGGCCCTGCCCTTCGTCACCGAGGGCGGCCTGGCCCTGCTGCTGGGCGTGGGCCTGGGCCTGGCGAGCCGCGCGGCCGCCAAGCTCCTCGCCGTGCTGGCCCTGCTCTTCTTCGCCGGCATGCAGTACTTCGCCTACGAGGGGGTGGTGGTGGTGGACTACGCCGCCCTCATGGACTGGGTGCGGCGCTTCGTGCTCAACGTCGGGGGCCAAGACCTGTTCGCGGATCTGAGCCGCAAGCTCCCCGCGCTGGGCTCTCTGGGCGTGGGCTACCTGATCGGCCTCAAGCGCTGACATGAGCGAGCTCGACGCTGCCCTGCAGGTCGCCGCCCGCGCCCTCGACGCCCAGGATCCGCACACGGCCCACGCCGCCCTGGCCCCCTTCGCCGACCGGCTGCCCGACGATCCCGAGCTGGCCCGGCTGTGGGCGGGGCTGCTGCACCACGTGGCCGATCCCGCCGCGCTCACCGCCGAGCTCGGCCGCTTCGCCCAGGTGTGGCTGCAGGCGCCCACGGTGCTGCAGGTGGCCGCCGACGCCGCCGTGCGCTGGTGCCGGCAGCGCCCGCTGGCCTCGCCCGCTGAGCGTGAGCCCGTCGCCCGGGCCGCCGCCGAGGCCCTGCGCCGCTGCCTGCACGCCCGGGGCGGCGGCCGCGGCCCCGTCGAGCGCCACGCCCTGCACCTGGGGCTGGCCGCGGCCCTCGTGGAGATCGGACCGAGCGTCGATGACGACGCCCTCACCGCCTTCGAGCTCGCCCTGGAGGCCCAGCCCGATGACGGCGCCGGCTTCTTCGCGCTGGCCCGGCTGCACACCCGCCGCGGCCGCTGGCGCAAGGGGCTGGACGCCACCCGCCACGCGCTGACCCTCACCGACGCGCCGCCCCTGCACTGGAACCTGGCGGTGTGCGCCACGGCCCTGGGCGACGCCACCACCGCCGAGACCGCCTGGCGGGCCCTGGCCCACGATCCGATCCGGGCCGCCCACGGCGTGCCGGGCGAGGTGTGGGTGGCCGATCTGCCGCCGGTGGAGGTCTGCCTGACGCCCACCACCCTGGACGTCACGGGCGCACCGGCGGGTGGCCCCTGGGCTGTCGAGGCGGTGTGGGTGCAGCCCCTCAGCCCCGCCCACGGGCGCGTCGCGCACCCCACCCGCCTGGACGGGGCCGCCGACTTCGATGACGTCGTGCTGTGGGACGGCACGCCGCTGTCCTTCCGCCCGGTGGACGGCCGGGACGTGCCCCGCTTCGCCGCCCTCGCCGTGCTGCGGACGGGGCGCGCCCGCACGGTGCGGGTGTCGGGCGCGCTGCCCTACCCCAAGGCGCTGATGCGGGTGGACGCGGCCCTGCCGGCCGGCGCCTTCGTGCACCCCTTCGATCCGCCGCGGAAGGGGCCCTTCGAGGGCAAGCTGGTGTGCCCCCGGGGGGCCGATCTCGACACCGTGCGGGCCGCCGCCCGCGAGGCCGCCGCCGCGGCCGAGGTGGTGTGGGTCGAGGCCCCGCCGTGACCCCGGCGCCCCCGCGGCATCCCACGGCCATGCCAGACCCCGCCGCGCCCACCCCGCCACCGCCCACCCCGCCACCGCCCGGCCGGGCCTTCGCCCGCATCGTCGCCCTGGCCCGCCCCGAGCTGCGCACCCTGGTGTGGGCCAGCCTGGCGCTGCTGGGCAGCAGCGGCCTGACCCTGGCCTACCCACAGCTGGTGCGGCTGGTGGTGGACGCGGTGACCGAGGGCGGCGATCCCGGCGCGGTGGACCGCTACGCCGCCATCATGCTGGGGCTGTTCGCCATCGCGTCGGTGCTCACCGGCGCCCGCAGCTACCTGTTCACCGTGGCCGGCGAGCGCATCGTCACCCGGCTCCGCCAGCGCCTGTACACCCGGCTGGTGGCCCAAGAGATCGGCTTCTTCGACACCCACCGCACCGGCGAGCTGACCAACCGCCTCGCCGCCGACTGCACGGTGGTGCAGAACGCCGCCACCGTGAACATCTCGATGCTGCTGCGCTTCGGCGTCACCAGCCTGGGCGCCCTGGTGATCCTGGCGGTCACCTCGTGGCGGCTGACCCTGGTGATGCTGGCGCTGGTGCCCGTGGCGGCCCTGGGGGCGGTGATCTTCGGCCGCCTCGTGCGCAAGCTGTCGCGGCAGGCCCAGGACGCCCTCGCCCGGGCCACCGAGGTCGCCGAGGAGACCCTGAGCGGCATCCGCACCGTGCGCGCCTTCAGCCGGGAGGCCGCCGAGTCGGCGCGCTACGGCGCCCGGGTCGAGGACGCCTTCCAGATCGCCAAGGCGCGGGCCCGCTTCGCGGCCGCCTTCGGCGGCGTCGCGCAGTTCGCGGGGCTCGGCGCGATCAGCGGCGTGCTCTGGTACGGCGGGCGCATGCTCACCGAGGGCAGCCTGACGGTGGGCGAGCTCACCCAGTTCCTGCTCTACACCTTCACCATCGCCATCGGCATCGGCACCCTCGCGAGCCTCTACCAGGACTTCATGCGCGCCATCGGCGCCAGCGAGCGCGTGTTCGAGCTCATCGAGCGCACCGAGGGCCAGGCGCCCGGCGGCCAGACCCTGCCGCGGGTGCGCGGCGAGGTGGTCTTTGAGGGCGTGGGCTTCCACTACCCCAGCCGGCCCGACCACCCCGTGCTCGCGGGGGTGGACCTCACCCTCGAGCCCGGCGAGGTCGTCGCGCTGGTGGGCCCCAGCGGCGGCGGCAAGTCCACGCTGGCCGCCCTGCTCAGCCGCTTCTACGATCCGAGCCCCGGGCACATCCGCCTGGACGGCCACGACCTGCGCGACCTCGACGCGATCTGGCTGCGCCGCCAGATCGGCGTGGTGGCCCAGGAGCCGATCCTGTTCGCCACCACCATCGCCGAGAACGTGCGCTACGGGCGGCCGGACGCCAGCGACGACGACGTGCGCGCGGCCCTCGAGGCCGCCAACGCGCTCGGCTTCGTCGAGGCCCTCCCCGAGGGCCTGCAGACCGCCGTGGGCGAGCGCGGCGTGCAGCTGTCGGGGGGCCAGAAGCAGCGGGTGGCCATCGCCCGCGCCCTGCTGGCCGATCCGCCGCTGCTGGTCCTCGACGAGGCCACCAGCGCGCTGGACGCCGAGTCCGAGCACCTGGTGCAGCTCGCCCTGGAGCGCCTGATGCGCGGCCGCACCACCCTGCTCATCGCCCACCGCCTGTCCACCGTGCGCGCCGCCGATCGCATCGCCGTCATCGACCAGGGCCGCGTGGCCCAGCAGGGCCCCCACGCTGAGCTCGTGGCCGCCGAGGGCCTGTACCGCGAGCTGGTCCGCCGGCAGCGGTTCGACTAGGCCCGTGTTCGCGCCCCGCCCCGCCCCCGACGCCGATCGCGCCTGGGTGCGCGCCCGCCTGCTGGCCGGCGCGCCGCACCTGGCGGGCGACTTCCAGCGCATCCACGCCCGCGACCTGCGCCGCATCGGCACGCTGTACGACGGGCGCAGCTTCGACGGCACCCTCGCCCGCACCCTGGGCGACACCCCGCTGACCTACCGGGTGTCGGGCCGCATGACCCGCTGCCTGGGCCTCACCTACCGCCACCTGCAGCCCCTGCGCTTCGAGATCGTCGTCTCGAGCACCCTGCTGTTCGGCAACTTCGATCCGGCCGACCGCGGCGTACAGGTGGTGGGGCTCGACGCCCGCGATCGCCTGGACGCGCTGCTGCTGGTGATGGAGCACGAGCTGGTGCACCTGGCCGAGCTGCTGGCCTTTGGCGACAGCGACTGCGCCGCCGACCGCTTCGCGGGCATCGCCCACGGCCTCTTCGGCCACCGCGAGCACACCCACCGGCTGATCACGCCGCGGGAGCGGGCCCACGCCCGGGGCATCGGCGTGGGGGCCCGGGTGGCCTTCGAGCACCGCGGCCAGCGGCACGTGGGGGTGGTCAACCGGGTCGGCCGCCGGGCCACCGTGCTGGTGCCCGACCCCAAGGGCGCGCGCTACTCCGATGGCGTGTGCTACGCGAAGTTCTATGTGCCGCCCGACGCCCTGACCCCCGCCGATCCCTGATCCCCGCGGCGGGCCGGGGTCAGGCCGGCGCCCGGCGGCCCCGCAGCCACAGCCACGCGGGCCAGGTGGTGGTCGCCACGGCCAGACCCCACGCGGGCAGCGCGCCCCACGGCCCCCACGCCGGCAGCAGCCACCGCGCCCACAGCGCGTAGCCGGCCACGCTCGACGCCCCCAGCATCATCGGCCCCACCGCCCCCGCCGGCACCGCCTCGCCCTGGGCCAGCCACAGCGCCACCATCGTCGTCAGGAAGATCGCCGGGAACACCGCCACCACGCCGGCCGCGAGGGCCCCGCCGGTGGACGCCACCCACACCGCCGCGCCGATGCTCAGGGCCGCGAACACCCCCCGGGCCCCCAGCGCCACCGGGTGCACCGGGCGCCGCCCGCGGGGCGCCGGCCGCGCCTGCGCGGTCGCCAGCAGGCCGACCCCCACCAGCGCGACCAGGCCCCCCACGCCGAGCCACAGGGTGTCGAGCCCCGCCGCCCGCCACGCGCCCGCGCCCCACACCAGCGCCACGGCGCCCACCAGCCACGCGGCGAGGGCGAGCGCGCTCATCACCACCAGCCGGCCGGCGAGGGGCCAGGGCGGCAGCCGCGGGGGCAGCACCCGCCACAGCCACAGGAACAGCGCGTTGAGCAGCATGCCCGGCGCCGTGGCGTCGAGGGCGGCCTGCAGGCCCGCCGCGTCGCTCTGCGCGAAGATGCCAAGGGACGCCGGCACGATGGTGGTGGGCAGGGTGCCCAGCAGGCCGCCGACCCGGCCGCCGAAGCGCTCGACGGCCACCGTCACGCCCACCGCGACCAGCCCCGCGAGCGCCGCGGCCGGCAGCGCGTCGGCCCAGACGGCCCCGGCCCCGGGCGTCACCGGCCCCTCGCTGCGGGCCACGCCCGGGTCCACTCACCTCGCTGCACGCTGCGCCTCCTGCACCTGAACGCCCCCACGGATGCCCCGCGCCCCGCCATTGATTCCCGCCCCGGCCGACGGGATGATGCGGCCCCGTCCCCGCCCCGCCGGAGCAGCCGCGATGAGCAGCGCACGTTATGCGGTCAGTCAGAAGATCGACGCCGGCGGCATGGCCGAGATCTGGATGGGCCGCGCCCGCACCAACGACGGCTTCGTGCGCCCCGTCGCCATCAAGCGCATCCTGCCGCACCTGGTCAACGACGAGCACTTCGCGCGGCTCTTCCTCGACGAGGCCCGCATCACCCTGAAGCTCAGCCACGGCAACCTGGTGCAGACCCTCGATGTGGGCAGCGCCGCCGGCGTGCACTACCTGGTGATGGAGTGGGTCGACGGCCTCAACCTGCGCAGCTTCCTGCGGCAGGTGGGCCCCGGCCTGGCCCTGGGCCCCGCCACCTACATCGCCCGCCAGGTGCTCGAGGGGCTGGCCTACGCCCACGACGCCACCGATCTCGAGGGCGAGCCCCTGCAGATCGTGCACCGCGACATCAGCCCGCCGAACGTGCTGCTCAGCCGCCACGGCGAGGTCAAGGTGGCCGACTTCGGCCTGGCCCGCGCCCGCGGCCGCATCAGCCGCACCCGCCCCGGGATCATCCAGGGCAAGTACGCCTACATGTGCCCCGAGTTGGTGGCCGGCGAGCCCGTGGACCGGCGGGCGGATCTCTTCGCCGTGGGCATCCTGCTGTGGGAGATGCTGGCGGGCGCACGCCTCTTCCGCGCGGACAGCGACGCCGCCACCCTGGACCGCGTCCGCGCCTGCGAGGTGCCCCCGCTGCCGGCCATGGTGCCGCCCGTGGTGGCAGCGGTGGTCATGCGCGCCCTGGCCCGCGATCCCGACGCCCGCTACCCCACCGCGCGGGCCCTGCACGACGCCCTCACCGACGCCTTGCCCCTCGACGCCGTGCGCTTCACGGGCTTCGACCTGGCCGATCTGGTGGCCGAGGTCATGCCCGACGCGCCGCCCGACGTCATCGCGCCCCCGCTGTTTGTCGACGTGCCCACCGCGCTGGTGGCGCAGCTTGGCCGGGTGGCGCCCCACGCGGATCTGCTCGACGCCCTCACCGCCGGCATCGAGCGCCTGGAGGCGCAGGCGGGCATCGACGACGAGCGCCGATCCGGCAGCGACCGCCGCAAGCGCCGCCGCGCGCCCGGTGGGCGCCGCCACACCGACCGCTCGGTGTTCGTGGACCGGGTGCTGGTGCTGCTGGACGCCGGCATGGGCAACGCCGAGGTGGCCGAGCACCTCAACGCCGAGGGGCTCACCACCCGCACCAACACGCCGTGGACCGCGAAGGCCATCGCGCAGCTCGCGCGCCGCGCCCGGCAGCGCCGCCGGGCGAGCGGCGACGAGGACGCCAGCAGCGTGCTGTGAGTGTGAGGGGGGCGCGGGCCCCGCAGGGCCCGGCCGCGGGCTACCGGCGGCGCCGGGCCCGGGGGTTCGGGTTGCCCGAGTTGCGCGGGCGGGTCGGCTCGGTCTGCACCGGCGGCGCCTCGCTGGGCGTGCCGAAGCTCAGGCCCGCCGGGTTGTAGTCGGCCTCCCGCGGCGGCGGCGGATCCCGCAGGATCAGGTAGCCGATGCCCACCAGGAACACCGCCAGCCCGCCGATGAGGCCATCGCCGAAGCTGCGCAGCAGGGTGACGCCCACGCCGGCCGCCAGGGTCAGCCCCAGCAGGATCCAGTGCGCCGACGTGATCTGGAAGGGCTCGGCCGGCGCCAGCGACATGCCGGTGGCGCTGGTCTCGACCTCCTGCGCCGCCGTGCGGGCCGCGGCGCGCGCCGCCGACTCGTCGGCCTCAAGGTGGCACTTCTTGTACTTCTTCCCGCTGTCGCACCAGCACGCGTCGTTGCGTGAGAGCGACTTCAGATGCTCAATCCCCAATCCAATCCACCCCTGTGTCGAGCCGGGACACCCCCTTCGGGGTCTCCGGGACGTCTTCGTAGTTGCGGCGCGGCCCCAAGGCCGACTCGAGAAACACCCGCCCGTCGCGCAGCACCCGCAGCTGCACCTTGTCACCGGGCTTGATACCCAGG
>JAUHVS010000871.1 GCA_030424955.1 bacterium
AGGAGGTGCGCCAGTTGCGCCGCGACCGGCTGAGCTTCGGGATGATCGTCGCCCTGCCGATCATGCAGCTGCTGCTGTTCGGCTACGCCATCAACATGGACCCGCGCCATCTCTCCGCCGCCGTCGCGGACCTGTCCGGCACGGCGGCATCACGCCAGTACGTCCACGACCTGGCACAGTCGCAGGTGATCGATATCAAGCACCAGGTCGGCAGTGCCGAGGCGCTGGAAGCGTTGATGCGCGCGGGCCAGGTCAGCGTGGGCAGGGCGATCTGCACCGCGCCCCAGCGGTCGTGACCCCCCGCCCCCACGGCCGCCAGCGCGGCCGCGAGGCCCAGGCAGATCCGCCGCCCCCCCTGTGACTTCAGGGCGAGCGCGGCAAAGGGCAGGGCGAGGACGGCGGTCGGCAGGCCGGGCAGCATGGGGTCAAGTGCGTCCGGCGACCGGGGGCCGTCAAGGGAAACCCAGCCGGATGCCGTAAAGGACCACAGGCAGTGGCACCGAGGGATTGACCATGGACAATCGCGCCCACCCCAGACGACCGGCCGTGCTGTCGGTCACCTACGGCAGCCCCCACGCCCTGCGCGCGGACTACGCCCACAACATCTCCCGCGGCGGCCTGTTCCTCGAGACCGACGCGGCCCTCGCGCCCGGCGACACCGTCGAGCTTCAGCTCTCGCTGGCCGGCGCGGGCGGGGCCATCACCCTCACCGCCACCGTGCGGTGGGTGGGCACGCTGGGCGAGCCCCCGGTGCGCGGCGTGGGCGTCGAGTTCCAGCGCGACGACGCCGCCCTGGGCGCCCGCATCGACCGCCTCGTCGCCCGCCTGGACGAGGCGCCCAACGCCCCCGTCCGCCTGCTGGTGGTCGACCCCAACACCCACGCCACCCAGCTGTTCAGCGACGGCCTGCGCAGCGAGGCCCGGCGGATCTTCGGCGACACCCACCCGCTGTCGGTGGTGGTGGCCCACACGGCCGAGGCCGCCCTCGAGGCCCTGCGCACCGAGCTGTTCGATCTGGCGATCATCGAGCTGCGCACCACGCCGCCCGAGGCCGAGAGCCTCATCGCCCAGGTGCGCCGCCGCCTGGAGCCGGGCCTGCCCATCGTGGCCGTGGCCCGCCCCGACACCGGCGAGGAGCGCGCGCAGGCCCTCGCCGCGGGCGCCGACAGCTTCCTGCCCAAGCCCGTGCAGCTGCGCACGCTGGTGAACTCGATCCGGCTGTATCTGGCCTGAGCGGGCCGGGGCCGGCGCTCAGGCGGGGGTCACCAACGACAGCCGCCAGCGGCCGCGCGGGTTGAAGAAGGCCTGCTCGTCGGGATCCTCGGGCATGGGCTCGGCGGGGGCGGCCTCCACCCGGAACAGCGGGGCCGACTCGCTCGCGCGGAAGGGGTGGCCGGCCGCGGGGCGCACGCCGTCGCACACCATGCGCGCCGCCAGCGCGAAGGCCGCCGCCTGCGCCGCGCCGGCCTCGTCGGGCCGGCGGTACGGCACCTCGATGTCGGGCAGGTCGAAGGCCTGCATGCCCTCGGTGATGACCCGCCCGGGCTCGCCGTACACCTCGATGAACACGTGGAACAGGGTGGTGGCGTCGTCGGCGGCCAGGTGGCTCGCCGTGCGCGGCGAGAACACCTTCACGGCGGTCTCGACGTAGGCCCCCAGCGCGCCCGCCGCGAAGGCGTCGCGCATGAAGCGGGCCGCGGCCGAGGCCACGGTGGTCTCGCCGGGCCCGTCGAAGTCGGCGCTCACGAAGAGCACGCCGGTGTGCTTGCGCAGCGCCTTCAGCTCGTCGGCCTCGAAGGTGCCGTTCTGGCGAGCCAGATCGGCCATCTCCTCGGCCAGCCCCGACTCCGCGGGGCCGAACTCCACGTCGAGGGGGCCGGCGTCGAGGGCGGGGGCGTCGGCCCAGGGGCCGGCGATGGTCAAGATGATGCGTCCCATGACCGGGGCTTTTCCAAGGGTTTGCCGGGGGAATCAACCACAATCGCGCCGCGGCGTGCGGCCGCCGCCGGGCGCCCGCCGCGGGCCGCGGGCCTCAGGGCGTGTA
>JAUHVS010000103.1 GCA_030424955.1 bacterium
AACACTTACAGACCAGCACGCGACCGGCATCGAGCGGCGTTGGGGCCGTCGTGGCGGCGGCCGGCAGTCGCGTCGGCCGCTCGCCGCCCAAGCGCATTGGTCGCCCGCAATGGGCCGAAGGTTAGCGCGTTGACCGCGTCCTGGCGGACCACCATCGCTCGCAAGCCGCCCGATAGCCAGGCGGCTCCCCCGCCCCCCTCCCCCCCGGCGTAGGGCTCAGCCGCAACCGCAGCCCATCGGTGGGCCGCAGCGTAGTCCGCGGGCTCATCGCCGGCGGCCCGGCGAGGCCATCTCGGCGCTTCGAACCCTGTGACCATAATCAAGTCGGGGGTGCGACCGACGCCGATGGCGAGGGGCAGGGGCTTCCACGGAGCTTCCAGGGACACCAGAGGACCATCGGATAGCCTGTCCGTGAAACGCCGTGAAGCTCTCATTGGGCGTAGACGCCAACAGCTGGTCAGGGGCGGGGCCTGATGCCCTTATGCCTGGCCCCGACGCCGGCCGCCGGCCGGCTCACCTAGCCCACGCTGGCCCTCGGCGGTTGGACGGCTCAATGCCAGCTGATAGCCACCATCGCTCTTTGTCCGACGCGGTACTTACCTGAAACGGAGCTCCTCTGGCACCCTTAATACTCTTTACTCCGCATCCAATCAGTACGGGCCTCGATTGCCAATACGTTACGCAAATCAAGCCGCTTCCGCAATGCTCGTCACCGACTCGAAACCTCTGCCTCATTCGAAGATGATTGGCGTTGGAACGTATGTGCCTGTACCTCGTGGACTTCTAGCCACGCAGGGTTTGCGTGACGCCCGTTGGCACAACTTGTGCTGGCATACCTCATCGCGCTGTGGAGACGGCCTTCACAGACGGGACGCAGACGGGAGAAGAAAGTGAAGACAGCAATGATCCTTTTGGCATCATTGCCTCTGTTGGCGCATGGCCATCCACTGTCGGAGCGACAAGTGACGGCTATCACCGATTTAGAGGCGGCCGGCTTCACCTTCGAACGAGTCCGAACACACCCATCGCAAGCCGAACACGTGTACACTAAGATCATGGCACGCAAGGCGGATGGGAGTGTGATCGATTTGGCGATGAGTCCCAGCGGGCGCTTGCTCTCAGAGGAAGAGGTCAACGAAGCCCATCAAGCGCGTGAGCGCATGGAGCGTCAGGAGTTCGGAACGTTCGATCGTGAGAGTAGGCAGGTAGTGAACGACTTGGCGCTTGACGACCAAGTCACTGCCATCTTGCGCCCGATGCTGTTCGCGCCGAAGAAGCCCGTTCCTCCACCCAACGATCGACGCTTGTCAGTTGGCGAGGAGCTTGGGCTATCGGATGCCTGGTCCTCATACGATGACCAACTGGCTCTCAGTCGACGTGACGCTTCTGACGCGCTTGCAGCTTCTCTCGTTGCCGACGCCCCAGTCCTTGGGTCAGGTCTCGCAATTCTTGCCGTAGAGCCCGAAGGCGTATCGGTGCGATGCGATCGACAGACACTCGAAGAGCTGGCGCGTCGAACCGATGTTGCGGCTGTCAGACTCGAACAGTCTCTTCTCCCCCGACCGTCTGCGGGAGCAACCTCGGCTAACACTGCGATTGGCATGGATATTGTGCGTAGTGGGCCTGGAATCTACTGGGACGGAAACGCGAATGGCTCAAGCGTTGGCGTCGGGTTCATTGAGAATTGGTTCCCAGTCCTGCCCCCAGGAAATGCCGCCTGGAGCTTCGGTTCATCGTCGCCGTTCTGCAGCGTCAACACTGACTGTGGTGCGTGTGGCTGGATCCCCAATGACCTTACCGATGGCTGCAGGTGCGTTGCTGGGCGATGCCGCGGTAACCACAGCACGATGGTAATGTCTGTGCTCGCGTCTGTTGACAACGGAGCCCAGGTTGGTGCACGGGGAAGCCGAATCTACTTTGAGAGTACGGGCACGAGCTTCTCTAATGCAATCAACTGGATGTCTGGAAACGATGTTCACATTCTGAGTCTCTCGGTATGGGGAGGAGCGATCTCGGCATTCGCTCGTGACGATGCAGTGCGAAACGACCGGATGGCTATCTTCAATCTGGCTACGAACGGAGCACCGACGAGCACTACATGCGCCTCACCGAATGTGATTTGTGTTGGCAACTGGAATGAGCCTGCTGGTGCGATGGCGGGGAGTTCGTCTTGGGTGAACTTTACCGGCGTGGACAGAGAGCAGCCAGACTTGGTGGCGCCCGGCACGAATCTGAGGCTCTACGACGCGAGCGGTACGTGGGTTACGGGCACTGGCACTAGCTTCTCGACTCCGATGGCTGCCTCAGCGGCTGCATTGCTGTATGACATCTCTGTTACCAGCGGAGGATTCGGCAACAACTACTATCCGAGCTGGAAGCAATACCCTGAGGCAACAAAGGCTCTGTTCATGGCCGCTTCGCAGACCGACGTGGACGGAATGGGAGATCTTCCCTTGCCAGGAGCTCCTGACCAAAGGGACGGTGCGGGCGGATTCAATGCGGCCGACATGGAGCGAATCTACAATGCTGGTCAGTGGACGATTCAATGGAGAACACCCTCAGACCCTCAAAGTGTACGTCTGAGGTCGGTGCACCTCAATGCCGGTGAGCGACTCAGAGCCTTCATGGCTTGGAGCCGCTGTCCGTCAAACAACATTTCGGCACTCAACGCTGACTTGGACCTTAGAGTGAAAGATCCTGGTGGCAATTGGGTAGCGTTCGGAGACTCGTTTGACCAGACCTATGAGGGGTTGGGTTATACGGCCCCCTCCTCGGGGACCTACGAGCTGTGGATGACTCGATGGCGGATGAACTCCTGTAATGGGGTTTCTGGTGAAATCGTAGGAGCGGCATATGACATTCAGTAACGTTAGCAGGGCGATTGGTCTCGTCGCAGTCGCGGTGTTCGGGTGTCAGACTGAGACTGACAGTGCTCGCGACACTGGGGTTGATGTCGCTGATTCACAGCCTTCGGTTCGTGATGAGGGACCCGTTGGCGACTGCGGGGAGTATCAGCGTCCCGTTCTGCGTCTTGAGCGTGATGGCGAAGCCTTGGAGCGCTTGGTGGTCGCACCCGACACGCCGACGGTGGTCGACGTCGTCACCTTGGGAGGCACTGGCAGCGAGCAGACCGGGTGTGCACTCTCCGTGGACGACGTGAGTTTGAGGGTCGTGCGGGAGCAGCAATTCCTTCGTATCGTTGCAATGGAAGAGCGTTGCTTGGGACGGATCTGCAGGGGCGGGCTTGCCGATCAACTCAGCTCGCTGCGGTTGCCACCGCTTGCGCCCGGTGAGTATTGGCTGGCTTTGGAAGCGCCGGATGCTGACGGCACCTATCCCGCGGCGGTTGAAGATCTTCCGAGGATTCCTCTGGTCGTACAGTAGTGGATAACCTGGACGCCGAAGCCGGCGCCCTGGGCTGCCCCGCCGAGGCGATTCGAACCCTGTGACCATAATGAAGTCAGGGATTTAGCGGCACCTGCTCGGCTCGCCCTTCGCCGATTCGAACCCTGTGACCATAATGAAGTCAGGGGGTTAGCGGTGCCCCGCTGACCGCATCATGGCGCTCTGCACAGGCGAGCGTCCTGCTCAGGCACCAACCGGTCGCCTGGCCGGCTTCTCCCTAGATTTCCTGGCATTTCGGCGCATCAACCGCAAACGCAGGACGCACGGGTGCGCAGGCCGCAAGCGCGGCTGCACGATGAACCCCTTCGAAAGCGCGGCTAGCGCTACGTACTGAAAGGACCTGGCTCCTGAAAGGACCTGCGTCATTGGCCCTACTGAAAGGACCTGGCTCCTGAAAGGACCTGGCTCCTGAAAGGACCTGGCCTTAGTGAGAGGACCTGGCTCCTGAAAGGACCTGGGTCGAGGGGCAGACCCTGAGCGGGTCGTTACACCTCGGCTTCTGAGCGCCACCCCGCGCCGCCTGGAGGCGTCCAACGGTCCGCCGTATGGACTCCCCCTGCACAGAGGGACCTGGCGCCAAGCGCAGGCCAAAGCACCCGAACGAGCATCTGAGCAGGCAGGCAACACGCCCAGCGGTCTGACCCAGGGGTGCTCGCCGGAGCGAATCGGGCACCGGAACCGGCCCCGTATCGCACGCGCCTGGGCTCGGAACTGCCTTGACGCAGCGGCCCGTCGCCCGCTCCATGGCGACATGGAGCTCATCCTCGTGCCCGCGCTGTTCGTGATCGCCGGGCTCTTCTTGTACGGCTGGGAGAACGCCCCGCGGGGCGCGCGCTGGCTGAGTCGTGTGGCCGGACTCTCGGGCGTCGTCGCTCGGCTGCGCGGTGGTCGGGACGCCGCAGGCGTCAAGACGGACGCCTACCCGTTGGCGGACTTGCTGATCGGCGGCCGCCGGGTGAAGCGGCGCCGCCTGGAGCGGCGGACGCTGGCGGACGGGGCGCACCCCGATGGGGTGGCGCTCGAGTGTGTGCGCGAGCTCTGGGTGGATCGCGCGCCGGATCACCCGGGCTACAGTCGGCAGCATGCCACCGCCGCCCACCTGGGCCTTGTGGAACGGCTGGGCGCCGGGCTGCACGCTTGGCACGACGACCAAATCGTACACCGCTTGCCGGCTGACGCGACGGATCGGGACGAGCGGATGGTGGGGGCGCGGCTGGTGGCCTTGGACATGGCGCTCGGCGGCCGGGCCGACGCACTGTGGCCCTGGCTGGCGGCGCCGGGTGGCCGCTGCGCGGACGCGCGGGCCCAGCTGCTGCTGGAGGAAGCCCCGCGCTCGCAGCCGGGACAGGCGGCGGCCCGACGGCTCGCCGATCACCCCGCGCCGACGCTGCGGGCCCTCGCCGCGCTGGCACGGCGAGATGGGCCGGCGCTGGTGGCGCTCGCGACGGGGGCGATGGCGCCCGAGCTGCGGGTTCGGGTGGTCCAGGCCATCGCGGCCGAGGCGCCCGGCGCGCTCGGGGCCGTGCTGCGACAGGTTCCGCTGAAGCACCGCTCGGTGCGCGCAGCGACGCTGGCCGCGGTGTCTTCATTGAGCGTCGAGGATGCTCGGCACGTCTTGGCGCGGCTCTGGCGGGCCGCAGAGCCCGACGAGTGGCCGCCGGTCTTGGCGGAGCTGGTGGCGCGCGATGTGGGCGTGAAGCAGGCGTGGGAGGCGTTGGCGGCCAGCGACGGGCGGGTCCGACGCACGGGGGGCGAGGCGCTGTGGGCGCTGCTGGGGGACGAGGCAGAGGCCGCGGCGCTGCGGCGGCTGGCGGCAGGGGGGGCGCTGACCCTGGGCCTGTGCGAGGCGCTGTCTAGGAAGGGCAGCGTGGCGGCCATCCCGCCACTCGTTGAGGTCAAGAGCCTCGGTTGGTCGGCCGCTGAAGCGGCCGAGTGGGCCATCGCCGATATCCAGGAGCGCGCGGCCGGGGCGCCCGGCGGGTTGGCGCTCGCGCAAGAGGGTGGGGCGCTGACCCTCGTGTACGAGGAGCCAGAGGCGTGACGGCGCCGATGATCGGCACGGCACAGCCGGCGTCGGGCCTGCGCGACGGACCGGACCCGGCGGTTGTGTGACGCGCCCTGAGGGCGCTCGGCGCCGAGGCGCATGTCACGGCTGCGCTCGGCCCGCTTCGGGATGCCTGTGTGTCGCCGGATCAGGCGGCGACGGCTGCGGCACGGCAGGGTCTGCGCCGCTGGGTCACGCTCGGCAGCCCGCCGGCTGTCGTCTCGGCGTGTGTATCCGCGTCGATAGACGTGGGCCCGCTACAGCTCACCAGGGTTCGGCTCGCCGACTGCCCCGTCCGCCCTGCGGAGCGTGATCCAGGCCTGTGAGGTGGGGACACCCGAGCAGAGGCGCCCCTCGCCCTGGCCGTCGACCGCGCCCTCCAGGAACACCGCGTAGGTGGTATCGCCTTGGGTCCAGCGCGTCTCACGCTGGGCGGGGACGAGCGTGTGCGGGTCGGCCTCTGGACCGAGGGCGGCGACCATGTGGACGTTCGGTGTGAAGCACCCGGCTGGGCCGTCGTAGGTGCAGTCGGGGACCCACGTCAACGGGAAGCCAGCGTCGCGCAGGGTGTCACGGACGGTCGTCAGATCACCGTGCGCAGCGAGGAGCACCAGGTCACCCGCATCGGTCAAGATCTGTGTCGTCCAGAAGGGCCGTTCGTCGGCGAAGGTATACGTGTGGGTGAGGTGGTACACGCCACCCACGGCCAAGAGATCGTCACTCAGCCGGATGGGCGGCCCAGCGGGCATCCAGCGCGCGATGCCATCTTCGGTGCCCAGGAACTGCACGTCGGCGTCGAAGGCAAGGGCCGGCTGCGTGTCTGTCGGCACGCCGTCCGTGACCGTCGGGCTGTAGGGGCCAGCGCCGAGGTGGTATCGCTTGCCCTCCGCACAGACCCGCACCCCGGCGTCGGTCTGCTCGGTCGGGTCGGCGTCGCAGCCCAGCAGTCCGAACAGGCACGCCATGAGGCTGGCCCAGGCCAAGGGGGTGGCGAAGCCGCACTGGGGCGGCGTTGGGCGCCGTACCCAGCCCCACGTCGGGGACGGGGAGGGCGCCCCGAGGCGGGGCGTGGCGATCAGTGGTTTCCCGACAGCCTGCATTGCATGGCCCTCACGTTGGCTGCCCGGTGTTGCCGGGCTCACATTGGCTCAGGGGGGCGAAGGTGATCAAGGCGGCGAACGCCCGGCACGTCGGCGCAAGACGGTGCGGCCTGCTGTCCTCGGCGGCGGCCGGACCGACGGGCCGGCTCGCCAACCCGGGCTGGGGCGCACGCTCTGCTGCCGGCCCGCGACCAACAACGACCAACGCACCCCGGCGCCGGACCAATCACCCCACTGAGAGCCAGCGCGGCTCGGCGAGATCGCGGCGATCTTCCCTACCAGCAACCTGGCAAGGGAGACTGCGTGTACAGCGATCCGGGATCACCTTGACCGGGACGCGTCGCCTCCAGGTTACACCCCGGGGAAGGGGGACCGGGGCAGGCCCCGGCGCCCAGCGAAGGCAGGCGACTCGACCCACCGCAGCGCCCGGGACGTCGCGGCCTGAGATCAACCAAAGGGGGCCAGGGTTCTCCCTGGCGGGCGCTGGCTGTACAGCGATGGCACAGCCCAACAACAGCGACAGCGGACACGCGCGAAGACGGCGCACCGACCCACCCGCCAAGAACAAACGCTCTCAACACCGACGGGCCAGCAACTGCGCAGGGAATCCAAAACTACCGGAGGCCGGGCTCGAACCGGCACGGACTTTCGCCCACCAGATTTTGAGTCTGGCGTGTCTACCAATTCCACCACTCCGGCGTGGGGACGGCGAACCATACGCAGGTCGCCCGGTGCGGTCAATGGGGCGCAGCCGCAGATTTTCGCCCCTGGAGGCCCCTGCCTGGGTCCAGGCGACCCAGGGGGTGGAGCGGGGCGGTGGCGGTGCCGATCTGGAGGCGTTCGGGAGGAAGCGCCATGCGTGTTTTGCTTTGCGGTCAGGTCGAACCCCCACAAGCCGCTGCCGTGCGTGAGGCGCTGACCCGTGTGGCCCACGCGTGGGGGGTGTCGGCGCTGGTCTGCGCGGCGGACGGGCTGCCGGTGGACGGCTGCGCGGCGCTGGGCGTGTCGGTGCGCACGCTGCACGATCCCGATCGGCGGGCGCGGCTCGAGACGGTGCGCTGGCTGCTGACGCAGGGGCTCATCGACCGGGTGGTGGCGCTGCCGGCCCAGGGGGACCTGGGCGTGTATGTGTGCGCCTTCGACCACCACATCCCGGTGTGGCAGGTCACGGTGGACGCGGGCGAGGGCCTGCTGGCGCCGCTGTCCCTCGACCAGGCGCGGGCGCGCCGGCTGTCGCAGGCGGCCTGATCCGGCCGACCCGTCCATCCCGGAAGCCGCGATCAGGGCGCCTCGATCAGGGGCGCCGCAGGGTCTCGCAGATCCAGCCATCGAGCTCGGTGCGCGCACCGCGGGCCCAGCCCGGGGTGTGGGCGTCGAGGGTCGGCTGGTGCGGGGCGCGGTAGCCCGCGAGGATCAGCCGGCCATTGGGCGCGACGGTGGTCATCAGCCGCGGCAGCAGCCCCAGCAACACGTCGGCACGGATGTTGGCGACCACGAGGTCGACCGGGGCGGTCGGCCACGCGGCGCTGACCTGCAGGGGCCAGCCGTTCAACGCCGCGTTGGCCCGGGCGGTGGCCCGGGCGGTGCTGTCGATGTCGACGGCGTGCACGGTGAGGCCGCGGGCGGCGCCCAGCAGGCCCAGCAGGCCAGCGCCGGTGCCCACGTCGAGCAGCGTGCGGGCCGTGGGATCAGCGGCGGGGTGATCCAGGGCGGCCTCCAGGGCCGCAAACGCGAGGGCGGTGGTGGGGTGCTGGCCGTCGTGGCCAAAGCCCACGCCCGGGGTCAGCGCGATGAGTTGGCGGGCGGGCGGCGGCGCGGCGCCGGGCGGGCCCACGGCGAAGGCGCGGCCCAGCGGGGTCACCTGCGCCACCCCCCAGGTGTTGGGGGCGAGGGCCGCGTGCACCTGGACGGCCGGCACCTGCGCGCGCAGCGTGCGCTCGAAGGCGGCCACGTCGAAGGGATCGGCCACCCACACCACCTGCAGCACGTCGCCCGGGGCGTCGGGCAGGTCGCGCTCCTCGATGCCTTGGGCGCCGGTGGCCCACAGGTGGGCGGCGACGGCGTCGGCGGCGGCGCGGGGGCTGCGCACGCGCAGCTCGACGAGGGGCGGGGGGGCGGTCACGGCGCGGGAGGGTAGGGGCGGGCCCGGGCATGGGCAAGGGCGGTTGATCGGGCGGGCAGCCCGCGGCACCCTGCGCCGTTCCAGCGGTGGGAGGTGCCCGAGGATGGCGCGGACGGCAGTGGTGTTGGTGAGCGGTGGCCTGGACTCGACGACCTGTCTGGCGATCGCCCAGGCCGAGGGCTTCGAGATCGTGGCGCTGTCCTTCGACTATGGGCAGCGGCACGCGGTCGAGGTGGAGCGGGCCCGCGCGGTGGCCGCGCACTACGGCGTGCGGCGGCACTATGAGCTGCCGCTGGGGCTGTTCAAGGCCATCGGCGGCTCGGCGCTCACCGCGGACGTGGCGGTGCCGAAGGGGCGCGACGCCGAGGCCATGGCCGATGGCATCCCCGTGACCTATGTGCCGGCGCGTAACCTGGTGTTCTTGAGCCACGCGGTGGGCGTGGCCGAGGTCGAGGGCGCCGAGGACATCTTCATCGGGGTGAACGCGCTGGACTACTCGGGCTACCCCGACTGCCGGCCAGAGTTCATCGAGGCCTTCGCGCGCACGGCGCGGCTGGCGACGAAGGTGGGCGTGGAGGGGCGCGGGCTGCAGATCCGCGCGCCGCTGATGCGCTGGACCAAGGGCGAGATCGTGCGCCAGGGGCTGGCGCTGAACACGCCGTACGCGCTGACGCACTCCTGCTACGACCCGAGCGCCGACGGCGTGGCGTGCGGCACCTGCGACTCGTGCCTGCTGCGCATCAAGGGGTTCCAGGAGGCCGGGGCCATCGATCCGGTGCCCTACGCCATCGCCGTGGACTGGGCGCAGGCGCCGTGAGCGGCTACGCGGTCAAGGAGACCTACTACACGCTGCAGGGCGAGGGCGCGCAGACGGGGCGGGCGGCGGTGTTCTGCCGCTTCACCGGCTGCAACCTGTGGTCGGGCCGCGAGGCCGACCGGGCCACGGCGGCCTGCAGCTTCTGCGACACCGACTTCGTGGGCACCGACGGGCCGGGCGGCGGGCGGTTCGCCGACGCCGACGCCCTGGCCGATCACATCGCGGCGCAGTGGCCGGGGGGCGGGCGGCCCTACGTGGTGTTCACCGGGGGCGAGCCCACGCTCCAGCTCGACGCGGCGCTGGTGGCGGCCTGCCACACCCGGGGGTTCGAGGTGGCCATCGAGACCAACGGCACCCGCGCGGTGCCCGCGGGCGTGGACTGGATCTGCGTGAGCCCCAAGCCGGGCCCCGCGCTCGTGCAGCGCACGGGCCAGGAGCTGAAGCTGGTGTACCCGCAGGGGGCGTTCCCCGATCCGGCGGTGTTCACGCACCTGGCCTTTGATCACTTCTGCTTGCAGCCGCTGGACGACGCCCAGCAGGCCGAGCACGTGGCCGCGGCGGTGGCCTACTGCCAGGCGCACCCGACCTGGCGGCTGTCGGTGCAGACCCACAAGGTGCTGGGCCTGCCCTGAGCCCGCCCGGCTGGGGGGTGGGCCCGGCCCGACCCCCGCGCCCGGTGGGTGCGTCCCCCCGGTGCCTTTGTTACCCTGTCGCGATTTCGCGCAGTGGACTGCGCGCACTGGATTTCGCGGCGTAGGGGGCCCCATGGGGACCGTGCAGTTTCATCTCAACGGCGAGGCGGTGACCGTCACCGACGCCACGCCCAACACCACCTTGCTCGACTGGCTGCGGCGCGACGCGCGGCTGACGGGCACCAAAGAGGGCTGCGCCGAGGGCGACTGTGGCGCGTGCACCGTGGCGGTGCTGGACGCCGAGGCCCCCGAGGGGCCCACGTGGCGGGCCATCAACAGCTGCCTGGTGCTGCTGCCGCTGGTGCACGGGCAGCGGGTGGTGACCGTCGAGGGGCTGGCCCCCCGCACCGGCGCGCTGCACCCCGCGCAGCAGGCCATGGTGGACACCCTGGGCAGCCAGTGCGGCTACTGCACGCCCGGCGTGGTGATGAGCCTGTTCGAGGCCACCTACCGCCAGGATCTGCGCTCGCCCTGGCAGCTGGACGATCAGCTCAGCGGCAACCTGTGCCGCTGCACGGGCTACCGGCCGATCCGCGACGCCGCGACCCAGGTGGCCGGCACCCGGCCCGCCGACGGGTTCTCGGCCGCGATGGCCGCGCCCGCCGCCGAGCAGCCGGCCCTGCGCTGGGTCACCGAGGCCGGCGAGGCGCACATCCCCACCGACTTCGATGCGCTGTTCGACGTGCTGGACCGCCGGCCGGACGCCCGGCTGATCTGCGGCGCGACGGACCTGGGCCTGGACGTCACCAAGCAGGGCAAGCGCTTCGAGTGCCTGGTGTCGCTGCAGGGGCTGCCGCTGCGCGGGGTGACCCTGGCGCCCGGCGGGGGCTGGCGCATCGGGGCCACCACCCGGCTGAGCGACCTGGAGCTGGCCACCGAGCACGCCCTGCCGCCGGTGGCGCGCATGCTGCGGTTCTTCGGCTCGCGGCAGATCAAGAACCGGGCGACCGTGGGCGGCAACCTGTGCAACGCGTCGCCCATTGGCGATCTGGCGCCGGTGCTGCTGTCGCTGGGCGCGGTGGCGGTGATCCGCGGCCGGGCGGGCGAGCGGCGGCTGCCGCTGGCGGACTTCTTCGTGGCGTACCGCAAGACGGCGCTGGCGGCGGGCGAGATCCTGGCCGCCGTCGAGGTGCCGCCCCTGGGGGCCGACGCCAAGGCGAGCGCGTACAAGGTGAGCAAGCGCCGCGAGATGGACATCAGCGCCGTGGCCTGCGGGCTGTGGGTGGCGGTGGACGCGCAGCAGACCATCACCGCGGCGCGGTTCGGGTTCGGCGGCATGGCGGCGACGCCGGCGCGGGCCCCCGCGGCCGAGGCGGCGGTTGTGGGCCAGCCCTTCAGCGCGGCCACCTTCGCGGCGGCGGCGGACGCCCTGCGCAGCGACTTCACGCCGCTGTCGGACCACCGCGGATCGGCCTGGTACCGCATGACCGTGGCCACCAACCTGCTCAAGGGGTTCTTCCACGAGGTGCGCGAGACGGCGGTGCCGCTGCTGGCGGCGCGGCCCAGCGGCACGCTGCTGACCCCCGATGACCCAGCCGATCTGCCGACGGAGGGCGCCCGATGACCGGCCAGCCGACCGCCACGACGCCCACGCCCAGCCCGCTGCACGCCGACGCGCCCCACGAGAGCGCTGTGGGCCACGTGACGGGCCGCGCGGTGTACACCGACGACCTACCGGCGCCCGCCGGCACCCTGCACGCGGTGCCGGTGGCGTCGCCGCACGCCCACGCGCGCATCACCGCGCGGGATGGCACGGCCGCGCGGGCGCTGCCCGGGGTGCGGGCGGTGCTCTTCGCCGACGCCATCCCCGGCCACGGCGACATCGGGCCCATCGTGCAGGACGAGCCGCTGCTCGCCCGGGACGTGGTGAGCTGTGTCGGGCACCCGGTCGCCGTGGTGCTGGGCGAGACCCTGGAGGCGGCGACGGCCGGCGCGGCCGCCGTGGTGGTCGAGTACGCGCCGCTGCCCGCGCGGCTGAGCATCGACGCCGCCATCGAGGCCGGCGCGTACCACGGCCAGCCCCACGTGATTGAGCGGGGCGATCGCGCGGCGGCGTGGGCCGCCGCCACCGACGTGGTGGAGGGGCAGGTCGACAGCCCCGCGCAGGACCACTTCTACCTGGAGAGCCAGGCCAGCCTGGTGGTGCCGGGCGAGGCCGGCACGTGGCGGGTGGTGTCGTCCACCCAGCACCCCAGCGAGGTGCAGCGCGAGGTGGCCAGCGTGCTGGGCATCGGGGCGCACCGGGTGGTGTGCGAGGTGCCGCGCATGGGCGGCGGCTTCGGCGGCAAGGAGAGCCAGTCGACCCCGTGGGCCTGCCTGGCGGCGCTGGGGGCCTGGCACACGGGGCGGCCGGTGAAGATCCGGCTCGACCGCGCGCAGGACATGGCGTGGACGGGCAACCGGCACCCCTTCCGCGGGCTGTACCGGGCGGGCTTCGACGCCGACGGGCGGCTGCTGGTGCTCGAGGCCACGCTCTACAGCGACGGTGGCTGGTCCTTCGACCTGTCGCTGCCGGTGCTGGACCGCGCGCTGTTCCACCTGGACAACACCTGCTTCGTGCCCGCGCTGCGCTTCGAGGGGCGCGCGTGCTCGACCCACCTGCCGAGCAACACGGCGTTCCGAGGGTTTGGCGGGCCGCAGGGCATCTTGGTCA
>JAUHVS010000872.1 GCA_030424955.1 bacterium
GTCGTGGACCAGCGCCACCCCAAAGTCCACCAGCACCACCCGGTCGCGGTACAGCAGCACGTTCGAGGGCTTCAGGTCTCGGTGAATCACGCCGGCGGCGTGCACCTGGGCCAGGGTCTTGAGCACCTCGAGCGTGACCGAGAGCGCCGCGCGGTGCGGGAGCGGCCCATGCGCGCGGAGGTCGTTGCCGCCGATCAGTTCCATCACCAACACCGGGCCCTCTGGGCCCTCCAACAGATCGTGGCAGCGCACCACCCCCGGCAGGTTGAGGCGGCGCAGGGCGCCCAGCTCGCGGCGTAGCCGCTCCGCGTGGGTGGGGCTGCTGACGGCCTCGCGGTGCAGGAGCTTGACGGCGACCAGGCGGCCCTGGGGATCGGTGGCGCGCCAGACCCTTGCCTGCGCGCCGGCACCGATGGGTGCGAGCGCCGTGAACCCGTCGGGCAGCAGCGGGGGGGCATCCAAGGGGACGCGGGGGGCGAGCCCCGCCCATGGGCGGGGTGGCGCGGGTCGCTTCAGCTGGGCGCCGCTCAGCCACTGGCCCAGCCAGCGCCCGTCGGCAGCCCGGCTGCCGTCTTCATTGAGCCAGGCCGGCGCCGGTTCACGGAAGTCAGCCAGCAGGTGCAGCCGCAGCCCCCGGTCGGCGGACACCGCGAGGAAGGGGCCGACCTCCACCAGCCGGCCGGCCCGCGCGATGAAGGGCTCATAGACCCGGGCGGGGGGCGGCGCGTCCAGGCGCTCGCTGCGGGGCGTACTCCCCCCGAAGGTCACCAGGGCGTCGGGCCGGGTCTGCTTGTGGTCGGGGGCGTCCCGCACGTGGATCGGCAGGGCGCGCAGCACGGGGGCGAGGCCGATGAGCACCTGGCGCAGGGCGGGCTGGATCGCGTCGCGCCAGGCCGCCAACGCGGCCCGGCTGGTGGTGTCGAGCCCCCCATCCGGGCCGTGAGCGCGGCGGTTGCGCGCCTCGACCAGCGCCGCCAGCGCTCGGCCGGTGTCGGTCAGCTGATCTCGCTGATCCCGCAGGGCCCGCGCGGCGGGGAAGGCCACCGCGTCGGCGTCCCGGGTGACGGCGCGGGCGCAGCGATCCACGGCGGCCCACCAGTGGCCCGGCGACGGCGTGCCCCGGCTCAGCAGGCGGTCGACCTCGGTGGCGGCGCGGCTGTCGGCCTCGACCCCCTCGGGGGCCAGAAGGGCCAGCAGGTAGCGCAGCAGCCGGGTGAAGAACCCCAGCCCGTGGGCCACCTGCCCGTGCCGGTCGCCCAGATCCCCCAGCGCCAGCTGGTAGGGGCGGCGCAGGCACTCTGGGGCGTAGCCTATGAAGGTCACGTGCGATGAAACGGACGCGGGCTGATTGTCTGGATCGAACGCATGCATGGGCTGCCCTCCCGGGCCCGAGTCTCGGGCATGGCGCGCGGGGCGGCAAGGGGGCGCTCAGGGCGGGCGGCGAGGCGCTCAAGTCTGCCGGCGGTCGGGTGGACGGCCAGTGGGCGCTGTCGGGTGAGCTGGCCCACCCGGGGCGGGGCGCCTTGGGCAGCAGCCTCAGCCTCGACGGCGGCCGGCTCAGCGTCACCCTGGGCCGCGCCTGGGAGCGCATCGGCAACACGACCACCTATACGGGCGTGGTGGTGCTGTACGAGTAGGCCGGGCAGGCGGGCCGCCCCCCCTGTCGCGTTGGCGTGGCGATCGGGCAGGCCAACCGACGGTTTTTCGTCGACCCCGTGAGGGGCTTCGGCGCGGGTTCGCGTAGCCGGGGATGAGGGCGGCACTGAGACCGCCCGATGACCTCCGGAGGCCCCCATGTTGACCCCCACCGCTCAGCGCCTGTTGACCCTCTTGCTCGCCCTGCCCGCCCTCAACGCGTGTGTGTCTGAGAACCCCATGCCCACTGCCCCCGACGCCGGGCCGATGCGCCCCGACATGGCACCGGAGCCGGAGCCCGAGCCGGAGCCGGAGCCCGAGCCGGAGCCCGAGCCCGAGCCCGAGCCGGAGCCGGAGCCGGAGCCCGAGCCTGAGCCGGAGCCCGAGCCCGAGCCCGAGCCCA
>JAUHVS010000104.1 GCA_030424955.1 bacterium
GTCGCCTCGGTGGGGGTTGGGGTGGGGGCGCCAGTGTAGCGTTTGACGGGGGCAGGCCGCATCCGCATCCTGGCGCGCTTCTCAAGTATCGGTTCGGGATGCACGCCATGGACCACACCCCCGCTGTTCGCCGCTGGCTCTGGGCCGTCTACGGCATGATCGTCGCGATGATCGCCATCGGCGGCATCACCCGCCTGACGGGCTCGGGGCTGTCGATGGTGGAGTGGCGGCCCCTGATGGGGGCGCTGCCGCCCATGGGCGAGGCCGAGTGGCAGGCGGTGTTCGCCAAGTACCAGCTCAGCCCGCAGTACCAGCAGGTCAACCACTGGATGACCCTGGGCGACTTCCAGCGCATCTTCTTCTGGGAGTACCTGCACCGCCTCTTCGGGCGGCTGATCGGCGTGGTGACCTTCGCGCCGTGGCTGTACTTCGTGCTGCGCAAGCGGGTCAGCGGGCAGACGGCGCGGCGCAGCTTCTTGGCCATCGTGTTCGGGGGCCTGCAGGGGCTGCTGGGCTGGTTCATGGTCAAGAGCGGGCTGGTGGACGTGCCCGAGGTCAGCCACTTCCGGCTGGCGGCGCACCTGTCGCTGGCCTTCTTCGTGGGCTGCTACGTGCTGTGGGTGATCATCGATCTGCACGGTGAGCGGGCGCCGGCCCGCGCGACGGTGCGGCGGGGCGCGGTGGCGGCGGTGGCGGCGCTGGTGGCGCTGCAGATCGTCTACGGCGCGTTCATGGCGGGCACCCGCGCGGGCTACCTGTTCCAGACCTTCCCCGATCACAACGGCGCGTGGTTCCCCCCCGGCTGGCTGGGCCCGGGGGGCGTGTGGCACGGCGTCGTGTCGCACCCCGTGGCCATCCACGTGCTGCACCGGCTGCTGGGCTACACCGTGGCGGTGGCCGTGACCGCCCTGGCGGTGGTGGGCTGGCGGCGCGCGGCGACCCCGCGGCCGCGGCGCCTGGCGCTGGGGCTTGGGCTTTGGGTGGCGCTGCAGATGGGCCTGGGCATCTGGACGGTGATGGGCGCCGTGCCCCTGGCGGTGGCCACCGCGCACCAGGTGGTGGCGTTCTTCTTGATCAGCGCCCTGGTGGCCTTCGGGCACGCCTTCTCGACGCCGCGGGCATGAACTGGACGGGGGCCGGGCCTTTGTTAAGGTCGACGGTCCACGCCCAGCGCCGCGGGAGACGAGTTGCAGCGGGTGCCCCACCGACGCGCCGTTCAGGCCATCGAGCTGCAACGGGCCGCCGCCTACAAGTTCGGCCCCACGCTCTATGCGCTGCGCGCGCTGCGCACGGCGGAGCTGCACGACTGGGCGGCCGAGTGCGCGGCGGAGTGGGCGGCCGCGTTTGGCGGTGACGCGCGGGCGGTGACCACCCTGCTGAGCGTGGTGGATCGCGCCCGCACCCGGCACTTCATCCAGGACGAGGTGGTGATCCGCGAGGGCGAGGCGTCGAGCCACCTCTTCGTGGCGCTGCGCGGCGAGCTGATCGTGGAGCGCCTCGGCCAGGGCGTCATCGGGCGGCTCGGCCCCGGCGACGTGTTCGGCGAGGGCGCGCTGCTCGAGAGCGCGCGGCGCATGGCCACCGTGCGGGCCACCCGCGGGGCGAGCGTCATGGAGATCAACGCGCAGCAGGCCGACGCCCTGTGCCGCCGCGTGCCCCGCCTGCGGGCCGATCTCACCCGGCAGTACCGCGCCCGCATGACCGAGCTGCTGGTGCCGGCGGGCTCGGCCCTGGCGGGGCTGAGCGCCGCGCAGCTCGATCTGCTGTGGGCCCGCCTGCTGCCCGAGCGGGTGGGGCCGGCCACGGTGCTCGCCCAGCAGGACCGCGTGGCGGGTGAGTTCGGCATCGTGCTGAGCGGCGTGGCCGACGTGTTCCGGCGCACCGCCAAGGGCACCCGAGAGACCCTGGGGCGGCTGGGGCCGGGCGACTTCTTCGGCGCCCTGTCGATGCTCACGGGCGCCCCCAGCCAGGTGACCGCCGTCAGCGTGGGGCCGCTGCAGTACATGAGCCTGAGCGCCGGTGACTTCGTGGATCTGATGGACGCCTGGCCTGCGCAGCGCCGGCGCCTGGGCGCGGTGGCCGCCCAGCGCTGGCGGCCGGACGGGGGCGCGGCGGGGCTGGATCTGCTCGACGACATGCTGCCGGGCATGGCCATCAACACCGAGCTGTCGGTGATGCGCTGCCCCTACTGCAGCTACGCCCAGGTCGAGGCCGACCGCTGCGCCAACTGCGGCGCCCAGATGCCCTGGGTGCCCTGAGCGGGGCCGCGCTGCGGCTTTGTCAGCGCGCGCGCTTTCTGGGACGCTGCCCCCATGCGCAGCTGGCCGATCCTGTGGTGTTCTCTGTGGCTGTGGGCGGGCCCCGCGGCCGCCGACTGGCTGACCTACCCGTACGACCACGAGGTGCCGCGCTCCCGCAGCTACAGCGGGGGCCACCAGGCCATCGACTTCGCCTCGCCCTGTGGGGTCGACCTGTACGCCGCCGCTGAGGGTGAGGTGATCCAGGTGGTGCAGGGCAACGGCTGCCGGCGCTGCTACGACTGTTACCAGGGCTGCGGCAACGCCTACGTCGACGGCCCGTGCGCCAACAACCAGATCTACATCCGCCACCCCAACGGCTGGCAGACCCGCTACCTGCACATCGAGCAGGGCAGCAGCGCGGTGCAGGTGGGGCAGGTGGTGCACGCCGGCCAGCGCATCGGCCGCGCCGGCAACGTGGGCTGGACCTGCGGCGTCACCGGCTGTCACCTGCACTTCGCGCTGGTGGATCCCAACGGCGCGGCGGTCGATCCCGACGCGGGCCACTGGACCAACCCGCTGCGCTACGGCGGCGGGCCCCCGCCCGCGCCCCCGCGGGACGAGCAGGCGCCCGTGTGCCAGTACTTCGAGGGCCCGCCCACCGAGCAGATCCTCACCGACGGCGGGCTGCGGGTGCGCTGGCGGGTGCAGGACGGCCAGAGCGGCGTGACGGGGGCGGCCCAGGCCTGGGACGCGCCCCTGGATGGGCTGGGTGAGCCGCAGTTCCGCTTCGACGCCGGCGAGCGCCACGAGGGCTACGTCGAGCTCGGCTGGGCCGGCGTGGGCCGCCACCAGGCCTACGTGAAGGGCTGGGACGCCGCGGGCAACACCTGCGTGGCCGAGGCCGGGCCCTATTGGTTCTTCCCCACGCCCTTCCTGCAGGCGTGGCTGGTGGCGGGGCCGCTGCTCGCCGACGGCGCGCCCGCTGAGCGCCTGGACGCGCGGCCCCTGGGCGATCCCGCGGCGCTGCTGCCGCTGCCCGGCGTGGGGGCCTTCAGCCCGGTCAACGCGGCCACGCCCCACGTGGATCTGGACGCGCTGGTGGGCGGCGATCACGCCCTCGCCTACGCCGCGACCTGGTGCCACAACCCGGGCCCCGCGCAGCCCATCGAGGTGCGCGTGGGCAGCGACGACGGCTTCGAGCTGTGGCTCAACGGGGTGTCCCTCGCCCGAGACGCGACGCCCCGGGGGGCCGCCCCCGATCAGGACGTGGTGCCGGCCGAGCTCGCCCCCGGCTGGAACCTGCTGCTGCTGGCCATCGAAGAGAAGACCGGTGGCTGGGGGTTCTACGCCCGGCTGACCGCGCCCGGCCGCGCCGATGCGCCCCCCGAGGGCGTGACCTGCGGCCTCGACTTCCGGTCGGGCCCCTGTGAGGTGGGCGACTGCCCGGCGGGCTACCGCTGCGTGGCGGGGGCCTGCGCCGCCGCCCCCGAGCCTGCGGACGCCGGGGGCGGGCCCGTCGCGCCGCTGGACGCCGGCGTGGCCGGGGATGCGGGCGGATCCCCCCGCGACGACGGCGGCCTGCGCCCCGACGGGCGCCCGCCAGGCGCGCCGGGCGGCGGGCCCGGCCGGGACGGCGGATCCCCTGCGGGTGATGGGGGCGCCCCCGTGGACGGCGGCGAGACCGCGAAGGCCCGCGCCCTCACGGGCGGCTGCCAGAGCGGCGGCGGCCCGGGCGCCCCGTGGCTCGGCGCGCTGGGTCTGCTGCTCTGGGGCCTGCGCCGCCGCCGGCGCGGCTGAGCGCGAGCCCACGCCCGTCCACCGTCACAGCCAGGCGACAGCCCCGAGGCGATCCGGGGTCACCACACCCTGACGCAGCGCGTTACCGGCTCGACCCCCCGGGGCGCGAGGGGCCCTGCGGCCTGGGCCAGACGGGCTTGGCACGGAGGTTGCGAACACATCGCGTGCAACGCGAGGGGGTCACATGGGTCGTCCGAAGCCGTTCCTGTTCGTCGTCGTCCGCACCAACCAGACCGCGTCGGGCTACGACGTCGTGCCCGCGGGCTCCGACGAGGCCGATCACCGGGTGACGGTGTTCGGCCCGGCCGCCGAGCCGGTCTGCTGGCACCACGTGGTGCAGGTGGATCGCGACGCGCACCGCACGCAGCAGGCGAGCTGAGCCGCCCGCAGGGCGCGGGCCGTCAGGCCGGCAGGCGGTGCTCGGTCACCGCCCCCTCGAAGGTGTCGTCCCCGACGGTCACGTAGACCGTGCCCTCCGTCCGCAGCACGCCCCAGGCGTTCTTGCGGTCCAGCGCGTCCGCCAGCGGCGTCAGCAGTGACTCGGGCACCGCCCACAGCGTGAGCTGATCGCTGTTGTGGATGCGCGCGCCCGCCCAGTCTGCCAGCAGGATCTCGGGGTCGCGGTGGGTGTAGACCAGCACCTCGTCCGCCCGCTTGGACGCCTTGTGCAGCCGGTCCGCCGAGGGCGCGCCGATGTCGATCCAGCGCTGGATGCGCCCGGTGGGATCGCGCTGCCACAGCGCGGGATCGTCGGGGTCGCCGATGCCGCGGCCGAACTGCAGATCCTCGTGGTGCTCCAAGACGTAGGCCAGCACCCGCGTGAGCAGGAAGCCGATGGTCTCCGAGGGGTGACGGGCGATGTGCAGCTCGAGGGTCTCGTAGACGCTGCGGTCGACGTCCGACACCTCGATGGCGAAGCGGTGCATGGTGCTTGTGAGGGCCATGGCCGCAGCCTGCCAGCAATCGCGCTGCGGCGCACGGTCCCCGTGGCGGGCTGGGGGTCGGGGCGGGGGATCAGGGCGGCGGGCGGCGCACCGTGTCCACCAGCAGGCCCAGCCCCACCACCGTGAGCCAGGCGCCGGTCATGCCGCCCAGCACCGCCAGGGGCAGCACCAGCAGCGGGTGCAGGCTGCCCCACAGCAGCCAGCCCACCAGGCCGCTGTAGAGCGCCTGGAACAGGCAACCGAACTGCGCCACACCCACCCCCCCGACCCCGTCAGGTCACCGCCAGCGCCAGCAGGGGCACGGTACCCAAGGCGAGCACGGTGGACCACAGCACCGCGCGGGCGGCGAGATCGGCGTCGCCCCCGAAGCGCCGGGCGTGCACGGCGCCGCTGATGGCCACGGGCATGCCGGCGGTGAGCAGGATCACCAGCCGCGCCCGCGGGTCCAGCGCCAGCCCAGCGGCCTCCAGCGCGACGATGACGCCCCAGGTGACGGCGGGCAGCGCCAGCAGCCGCGCGGCCAGCACCCGCACGAGGCGGGCGTCGGGGCGCAGGGCGCGGGCCAGGGGCAGGCCGCCCAGCTGGGCGCCAGTGATGGTCAGCGACAGCGGCACGGCCAGGGTGCCGAACAGATCCAGGGCCTCGACCAGCCCGGCGGCCACCGCCATGCCGCCCGTCGCGCTGGCCGGGGCGCGGGCCGCCGCCCCCAGCGCGGGCCACACGAGGGCCAGCCCGATGCCCAGCCCCGTGGCCCACAGGCCGGGGTTGCGCAGCAGCGCCCGCGGATCGGCCCGGCCGGTCAGCGTGGCCACGCCGCCCGTCCACAGGGCCACCTGGGCGCCTGCGTTGAACAGCAGCACCGTGCGCACGCCGGCCACCCCAAACAGGGCCTCGGCGATGAGCAGCGGCAGGAAGATCCAGTTGGGCAGCCCGATCAGGAAGGCGTCGGTGGCCCGGCCCGTGAGGCGGCGGCCGCCCCACCAGCCCAGCGGCAGCAGGATCAGCGCGCTGACCGGCACGTACCACTCGGCCTGCAGGGTGGGGCCGTCCACGGTGGCGAGCAGCCGGGCGAGCACCAGGGCGGGGAAGGCCAGATCCACGTTGAGGCGGCTCAGGGCGCCCAGGCTGTCGCCGTCGAGGATGCGCCCGCGGCGGGCGGCCCAGCCGAAGCCCACCAGGAGCAGCACGATCGCGACGCGGGAGAAGACGGTGGCAGCCACGGGCGCACGGTGGCCGCGCGCGCCCGCCCACGCAAGCGCCACGTGGCCAGTCCACGGGCGGGCCATCCAAGGCGTGCGCCCAGCAAGCGGACGGGCTACAACAGCGGCCATGAGCGGTTGGGCCATGGATCTGGGGACCACCAACACGGGGGTCGCGCGCTGGGACGCCGACGCGGATCGCCCGCGGCTGGTGGAGCTGCCGAACATCTGTCGCAAGCCCGGGCGGGTGGACCCCCTCGAGGCGCCGCGGCTGATCCCGTCGGCGGTGCACGTCGAGCTGGCACAGGACCTGTGGGGCAAGCTGGGCCGCTGGCCCTTCTTCCAGAAGCGCACGTTCTGGGGCCGCCAGGCCTATATCGGCCGCGAGGCCCTGGACCGCAACGAGGGCTGGTCCACGCCGGCCTTCGCGCCCACCTTCAAGCGCGCCCTGGCCACCGCCCCCAACCGCACGCTGGCCCGGGTGCGCAGCCAGGGCTTCACCGCCCGCGAGATCGCGCGGATCTTCCTGCGCGAGCTGCTGCGAGAGGTCAAGACCACCACCGGCGAGCGCGTCCGCGATCTGGTGGTGACCACCCCCGTCGAGGCCTTCGAGAGCTACCGCGCCGAGGTCCAGCAGGCCGCGCGCCTGCTGGGGGTCAAGCGCCTGCGCTTCATCGACGAGCCCGTCGCGGCGGCCATCGGCTACGGCCTGGGCATCGACAGCCCGCGCAAGGTGCTGGTGGTGGACTTCGGGGGCGGCACGCTGGACCTCGCGGTGGTGGCGCTGTCGCTCAAGGACCTGGAGGCCGGCACCGGCCGGGTCATCGCCAAGGCCGGCCGGCCCATCGGCGGCAACGTGGTGGATGGCTGGCTGCTGGACGCCTTCACCGCCGAGATGGGGGTGCACCTGGAGGGGCTGGGCAGCGAGAGCGAGCTGTGGCGCCGCCTGATGCTCGACGAGGCCCGGCGGGTCAAAGAGAAGGTGTACTTCTCGCCCACGGCCACCTTCCAGATCACCCCGCCCGAGGACCAGCCCGGGCTGCGGGCCCGCCTGCGGGACCGCCCGCGCTACCTCGAGGTGGATCGCGACGCCGTGGTGCAGGTGCTGCAGGCCAACGAGCTGTACGCGATGCTGGGGGACTGCGCCGATGAGCTGCAGGGCCAGCTGCGCGCGCAGGGCCTGGACGAGGGGGCGCTGGACGAGGTGCTGATGGTGGGCGGCTCGACGCTGCTGCCCCAGGTCTACGGCTTCTTCGAGCAGCGCTACGGCCGCGACCGCGTGCGGGCCTGGCAGCCCTTCGAGGCGGTGGCCTACGGCGCCGCGGCCTTCGCAGCCGACCGCTTCGGCCAGAGCGACTTCCTGGTGCACGAGTACGCGATGGTCACCTTCGACCCCGACACCCACGACAAGAAGCACGTCACCATCATCCCGCACGGCACGCGGTTCCCCACGGCGCCCGACTTCTGGAAGCGGCGCTTCGTGCCCACCTGCTCGCTGGGCGAGCCCGAGAAGATCTTCCAGCTGGTGGTGGCCGAGGTGGGCGCGACGGGGGGTGACCGGCGCTTCACCTGGGACGCCGAGGGCAACGTGCACCGGGTGGGCGGCGACGGCGCCGCGGCCCCCGTGATCGTGCCGCTGAACGCCAGCAACCCGGCGCTGGGCTACCTCAAGCCCCCGCACATGCCCGGGGATCGCACGCCGCGGCTCGAGATCGGCTTCGGGGTGGACGAGAACCGCTGGCTGGTGGCCACCGTGAAGGATCTGCGCAGCCAGCAGGTGCTCATGAAGGGCGAGCCCGTGGTGCGGCTGCTGTGAGCGCCGGGGCGACGGGCGAGGTTGGGTCGGGCGGCGGGGCGCCGCCGCGCTGCCCCCGCTGTGGGGCGGCGAACCAGTGCCAGGCCGACACGGCCCACCCGGCGCGCTGCTGGTGCATGCGGCTGCCGCCCGTTCAGGCCGCGCCGGCCCCGGGCGACGCCTGCCTGTGCGCGGCCTGTCTGGCGGTCGAGGCGGCGGCCCAGGCGGCGGCGAGCGGCCCGCCGGGCTGAGGCGCGGGGCTCAGGGGTCTGGGTGCTGGGTGGGGTGGCTGGCGTCCTGCAGCCGCTGCAGCTTGCGGTACAGCACGCCCAGCAGGGTGCCCAGCGCCGCGCCGAGCACCAGGAACAAGAACAGCATCGCCAGCACCGCCAGGGCCATGCCCCCGCCGGCCATGAACAGCCGCAGGAGCTCGGGCTCGATGGGATCGCCGAAGAGCAGCTTGCCCGTCATGCCGCCCATGAAGCCGCCGTACACCAGGGCGGGCACCAGGCCGTTGTACAAGAAGAACAGCACCGCGGCGCCAGCGCCGAACCAGGCCTCGGGGGAGCGTTTGTGCTCTGAGAGCGTCATCGGCGACCTCGCTGTGAAATCACTCCGGCGGCCGCTGAGGGCCCGCGAGGCCGGGGTCCACCCCCGCGCAGCGCGCCCCCAGGCGACAGGCTGATCCCTGCCAGATGCCGATCGTCCCTGCAACCTGTGCGCCAGCCTCGGCCGCGGGGTTTGCGGGCGAGCCGGGGGCGGGCGTGTTACCAATCCTGCCCGCGGGGCGCCCTGAGGCCCGCCAAATGGGGTGCTCAGCGGGCACACCGTTTGCACGGTGGCGGCCCACAGCACGCAGGAGCAGGGGATGGCCCTCAAGAAGTGGATTGGGCTCGGCCTGGCGCTGGGCGTGGCGCTGGTCGTCATCTTGACCCACCGCGGCGTCGAGCGCCTGGAGTCGGACTCGGCCTGCACGTCCTGTCACCCGGCGGCTGGGGACGGCGAGCACGCGGGCACCGCGCTGGCCACCCACCCGGGGGTCGCCTGCCAGACCTGCCACACCACCTCGCTGGGCACCGCCTTCAAGCTCTGGCGCGCCGAGGGGACGCCCCGGGCCGCGCAGCGCCTGGGGGACACGGTGGTCACCCACGGGGCCGTGCCCGACAGCACCTGCGCCAGCTGCCACACCGGCGACGACGCCACGAGCCAGCAGGTGTCGGCGAGCGCCGGCCACCGCGCCCACTTCGACGCCGCGGAGCCCGTGCCGTGCCAGCGCTGCCACGCCGGCAGCGTGCACGCCGGGCGCCCGGCGGCGGCCACCTGCGCCGACACGGGCTGCCACGACACGCAGACGATGGCCCGCTCGCCCATGGCCGAGCAGCACTGCCTGACCTGCCACCAGTTCCTCAGCCCCGCGCAGGCGCAGGCCGGCAGCAACAGCAACTGGACCCAGTGCACCGACTGCCACGGACCGGACTCCGCCCGGGCGCTGCCGGTGTCGCTGCACGCCAAGATGCCCTGCGACACCTGCCACCGCCCCCACGAGGAGCCGTTCACCGTGGCCCGGGGCTGCGAGGACTGCCACGACCAGGTCGTGCACGCCCACCCCGAGGTCGAGGACACCGTGTACTGCACGGCCTGCCACGGCCCCCACGACGAGTGGTCCGTCGCGCCCCAGCGCTGCGCCGGCTGCCACGAGGATCAGGTGCTCGAGGCCCTGCCCGAGGCCCTGGTCGACATCGCCGCCATGGACGACAGCATCCTGCTGGTGGCGCAGGCCGAGCAGGCCGCCCACGCCACCTGCGTGGACTGCCACAAGAGCCACGAGCGGGGCGGCGAGATGGGCTCGAAGCGCTGCACCGACTGCCACGACGACGTCGAGCACCCGGCGCGGCACATGACCAGCAGCTGCGACGACTGCCACGCCCCGCACCGCCCCAAGCCCCAGAGCTGCGACGGCTGCCACGCCGACGACGTGCGGGTGCGCCACGGCAGCGCCGAGTGCGAGGACTGCCACTCGGTGCACACCAACCCCTTCGAGAAGAAGGCCTGCACGAGCTGTCACCAGGACGCGCCCCGCGGCCGCAGCGGCCACCCCGAGAGCCAGTGTGGCGACTGCCACCAGCCCCACCAGCCTCAGCCCAAGGACTGCAAGAGCTGCCACGCAGACGAGGTGAAGGCCGTGCGGGGCATGAAGCCCGAGCACGCCAACTGCGACGGCTGCCACAAGGCCCACGACTGGACCTTCGACAAGGCCGAGTGCAAGACCTGCCACGAGGTGCAGGCGAAGGCCACGTCCGCCATCAAGGACCACAGCGCCTGCGAGACCTGCCACGCCACGCACACGCAGGCCACCAAGGCCCCGGCCCAGTGCGCTGACTGCCACAAGGCCGATCTGCGGCGCACGGTGGCCGACCACCGCGACTGCGCGCAGTGCCACGACGTGCACAGCGGCAGCAAGGCCGGCAAGAAGGACTGCGCGGACTGTCACGAGGAGCAGTTCAAGCCCAGCCGCGGCACGCCGAAGCACGACGCGTGCAAGGACTGCCACGCCGTGCACCCCAGCCCGGGCTTCGCGACGCCCACCTGCGCCTCGTGCCACGACGGCGGCAAGGCCAAGCAGCCTGTGGGCCTGCACACCGACAAGGGCCACGCCGAGTGCGCCGACTGCCACACAGCCCACGGGCCCGTGGACGCCAGCCGCGCGGCCTGCCTGAAGTGCCACGAGGACTACACGAAGCACGAGCCCGAGGCGCCGCTGTGCAACGGCTGCCACGTGTTCCGCGCGCCCTGAGTCCTGCGCGCCCTGAGTCCTGCGCGCCCTGAGTCCTGGCCGCCCTGAGTCCTGGCCGCCCTGAGCGCCGCGGCGTGAGGGGCCGCCCCGCCCCCGCCCACCCTCTGTGTCCGACCGCCGCATCCGCCGGGCCGGCCCGCCCACGGGCGCCGGCGCGCGACGTCGCCGCCGGCCCTTGGTCGCACGGCGGCGACGGCAGTGGTCCAGCGCCGATCCGCCCGCCGGGCCTCGACGGCTCGCCAGGCTGGGCGGCGAGGGCCACGCGGTGCCGTCGCGGACGGCTGGGGACGGGCGGCTGGTGGACGGACGCCCCGGGACGGGCGGCTTGGGGACGGGCGGCTTGGGGACGGGCGGCTGTGGGACGGGCGGCTGGGGGACGGTGGGCCGGGGGCCCGGCTGCGCTCAGAAGGGCTGGGGGCCCTCGGCCGGCAGCGCGGGCGCGCGCCCGTCGGCCACATGGCAGGCGTCGCAGTGCTCTTGGCGCACGACCACCTCGAAGTGGTTCTCGAAGGCGTGGCAGCCGTGGCAGTGGCCCGCCCCGGCGTGCTTGCCGTGGTTGAAGCGGGTCTCGGAGGTGAACCGCTCGTAGCTGTGACAGCCGAAGCAGGCGATCTGGTCCAGCTTGGGCGTGAGATCGGGCGCGGGGGCTGCGGCCGCGTGCTCGGCGGCGCGCTGCCCGGCGGTCTTCTGGGCGGCCATGCTGCTCTTCAGGCGGCCATAGGGATCCACGGCCGACCAGTCCACGCTCAGCAGCGCGTGGGTGGCCAGGCCCACCCCGAGCAGCCCGGCGATCAGCCGCAGCCGTGATGGCGGGCGCGGGGCGCTCATGGGGCCTCGCCGCGCTCGGGCGTGTCGGCGTCGTCCATGCCGTCCGCGTCGCTCGCGTCCGCGGCCTCGGCCGCTGCCGGCGCGTCGGTCTCCGCCGCGTTCGGCGCCTCCGTCGTTCCGGGCATGGAGGCGACCGCCTCGGCGGAGGCGGCCCCGCCGGCGCCGAGCGCGATTTCCAGTCCGCCGGAGCCTGTCGCCGTCGCGCCGGACTCCGCAGGCTGGCGGAAGGCGATCGCAAGCGCCGCGAGGTGCAGGGCGCCGGCGGCGACGAGGGGCAGGGCGAGGGCGCGCGCGCGCATCGTTCAGCCGCCCGCCCGCGCGGTCAGCAGCAGCGCCGTCTCGACCCCGGCCGCTTTCAGCTTCGAAAGGAGCGAGACGAGCGCCGCAGCCTCCGCTCCGCCATCCGCCTTCAGTTGCGCTGCGGTCTGGCCGCCCGCAACGATCCTCGCGGCGACGGCCTCGATCAGCGCCGTCTCGTCCATCTCCGTCCCGTCGAGCGCCAGCCGACCGTCCGCGGCGAGGAGGATCAGCGGCGGCTCCGGCGGCGCCTCGCCCTCCGCCGCGGAGCGGGCGGGCTCCACCGTGAACGGGTCGGTCGCCGCCAGACGGCCCGCGACCATGAAGAAGATGAGGAGAAGAAAGACGATGTTGACGAGCGGCAGGACGCGCTCGTCCTCGTCCCGCCGCCGCGGGCGGCTTCGCGACAGCCGCCTCACGGCGCGGCCATCAGCGCGGCTCGTGAGACGCCGAGCGCCTCCAGCCGGTCCGTCAGCGCCACCGCCCCCTGCACGTCCACCCCCGGAGCGGGCCGGACGAGCACCCGCAGATCGGGCTCCGCAGCGAGCCGCGCGGCGAGTCGCGCCTCGAACGCCTCCGCCGACACGGTCGCGCCGCCGAGCCTCAGGCCCTCGGGCCGGAGATCGACAAGCATCGCGCCCTCCGCCGAAGGCGCGGCCCCCGACGGACCGGCGACCGCGAGCCGGAGGCTCCGCCAGTCCGCGAAGGAGGACGCGAGCATGAAGAAGATCAGCAGGATGAACACCACGTCGATCAGCGGCGTGAGCGGCAGGCGCCCGCGCCGCCGCCCCTCACGCGCGAGACGGGGCTGCGCCGAAGCTGCGCTCATGGCCGCTCTCCTTCTCCGCCGGGGCGAGGCCCGGCCCTGT
>JAUHVS010000873.1 GCA_030424955.1 bacterium
CTGGTCCAGGCCGCGCTGCGGGTCGATGGCTTCGACGGCCAGCCGACCCTGGCCCCGGTCTACTTCACCCCGCAGTATGCCGGGATCATCGGCGCCGACATCGGCACCCTCGACGGCCGCCCGGTGCCCCCCGGCGACGGCGGCACCGTGGTCTACGAGGCGACCTTCGACGGCCCCCTCGGGCCCGAGTGGAAGCAGTCCGAGCCCGACCTGGGCTGGAAGGCCGGCGCTTGGAAGGTCGTCGACGGCCGCCTCGAGGCCCGCGACATCCACAACGCCGCGCTGTGGCTTCAGACCCCCCTGCCCAAGCAGGTCCGCATCGAGTTTGACGCGCGCGCGGCCTCCGACGCGGGCGACGTGAAGGCCGAGGTCTTTGGCGACGGGCAGGTGCACCAGAGCGGCTACATCCTGATCCACGGCGGCTGGCACAACACGGTGAACGCCATCGCACGTCAGGATGAGCACGGCGAAGACCGCAAGGACGACCGCCGCTGTGGTCGCCCGCGCGCGCGCTGCGTCGAACCCAACGTCGACTACCACTGGGTCATCGAGCGCACGGGAGACACCGTCCGCTGGTACCTGGATGGGGCCCTGTTCCTGACCTACCCGGACGGGCACCCGGTCCTCGGCGAGCACTTCGCCTTCAACAACTGGGAAGCCCCGGTCGCCTTCGACAACCTGCGCATCTACGACCTGGCGCGCTGACCAGCGAGCTGGCCCGCGCGGTCTCGCCCCAGCGCCTCTGGCTGCCGGGCCCGAATCCCCTTGCGTGTCATTGGGGCGCGTGATAAATCCCGCGCCACTTCGCCGGGTCAACTTGCGGGGGCTCCTCGGAGCCCCTTTTTGTTGCCTGGCCCCGAGCCGGCCACAAGAACGACCGGCCCCGGGGACGGGGCGCCGGCGTAATTGAAGCGCAGGCAGTACCGGAGCAGCGCTGATGGAGGATGGCTTGGTCGAGGCCGATGGCCCAATGGATGAGCGGACGCCGCGTTGGATCGGGGGGGCTGAAGAGCCTGTCCCGGCTGCCGTGCGACGGATCGGTCAGCCGCTGGCGGCGGGCATGGGCCTGCAACTCGCTGGGGTCGAGATCGGTCAGGAAGGCCATCGCGTCATTCTGTGGGTGTACATCGACAGCCCGGATGGGGTGACCATCGATGACTGCGCGCGGCTCAGCCCAGAGCTCTCCGCTGCGCTGGATGTCGATGACCCGATGCCGGGTGCCTATGAGTTGCGGGTCTCGTCGCCGGGGGTTGACCGCCCCTTGATGACCGACGTGGACTTTGAGCGATTCGCTGGCCGCGAGGCGTTCATCCAGCTGGCGGCGCCCATTGAGGGTCGCCGGCGCTACACGGGTGAGCTGCTCGGCGTCGACGGCGACACTGTCCAGATTCGATGCAGCGACGGGGCACACGCTGTGCCCTTGTCGTCCATCCAAAAGGCGCGGCTGCGCTACGAAGACGTTCCCATCGGCCGACCGCGGCCAGCGAAAGCAACGAACCCGCGGCGTTGAGGGCGCGGTGGTTAACGGCCGCCGGCTTGGAGTGAGCGACGACATGGAACTGAACCTGAACCACGTCATCGATCAGGTGGCGAAGGACAAGGGCATCGATCGCGACGCCCTCCAGGAGACCCTGGAGCAGGCGATCCTGCAGGCGGCGAAGAAGGTCTTCGGCGCGGAGCGCGAGATCGAGGCGCAGTACAACACCACCGAGGGGGTGGTGGAGCTGTTCCAGATCATCCGCGTCGCGGACGCCATTGTCGATCCGTACAACGAGCTGACGCTGGAGGAGGCGGAGGAACACGGCCTCGAGGCCGAGCTCGGCGACGAGCTGCTGTTCCAGATCTTCTACCTGCCGAAAGACGCACAGCGGGCCCGCGAGCAGGACGAGCGCTATGGCGACATCCTGCAGCTTCGCTCGCAGCGCTCGAGCTTTGGGCGAATCGCGGCGCAGACGGCCAAGCAGGTCATCACGCAGCGCATCCGCGAGGCTGAGCGCGACAACGTCTACAACGAGTACATCGACCGCAAGGGCGAG
>JAUHVS010000874.1 GCA_030424955.1 bacterium
CTCCACCTCGATGTCGCGGGCGAGCAGGTTGTACATCGGCTGCACCACCGTCGGCTTCGCCCAGCCGTGCCGCTCGCAGAGCGCCAGCGCCTGCATCATCTGCCACGCCGCGTAGTTCGACATGCCATACGCGCGGATACGCCCGGCGCGCACCAGGCTGTCCATGGTGTGCAGCGACACCTCGAGCGCCGTGTGGTGATCGGGCGCGTGCAGGTAGTACAGGTCGAGGTAGTCGGTGCCCAGCCGCGCGAGGCTCGCGTCCAGCTGCCGCAAGATGTTGCCCCGCGACAGCCCCACCGTCGACGCGTCGTCGCCCACCGGGTAGCGCACCTTGCTGGCCACCAGCACGGACCCCCGTCGCCCCGGCGCGGCCGCCAGCCAGCGCCCCAGGATCGCCTCGGACTGCCCCGCCGTGTACATGTTGGCGGTATCGAACAGGTCGATCCCGGCCGCCAGGCACCGATCCAGCATGCGGTGCGCCTCGGCCTCATCGGCCTGCCCACCAAAGGTCATGGTGCCCATCGACACCCGCGACGTGGGGATCCCACTGTTTCCAAGGTATGTGCGTTCCATGGCCGCAGCATGCCCGCGGCTCACCGCCGGCGGAACCCCCTGCACGCCCTGCCGGCGGCCGCCCTACGTCGGCGAGGCACGCCGCGGTCGATGGTCTGCGGCTTGGGGTGCCAGGGCCAAGAGCCCGGCACGCATGAGCGCCTGGTGTGTTTTCGCCCCCTCGACACACCAGCGCCGATGGCGGCCCGCGGAAAGCCGGACCCCAGAAACACGAAAGCCCCCGATTTCTCGGGGGCTTTCGGAGAGCAGGAGACGGGACTCGAACCCGCGACCTTCAGCTTGGGAAGCTGACACTCTACCAACTGAGTTACTCCTGCTCATCAGTCGGTAGCGGGCATTTTAGGCCGGCCGCGGCCATTGTCAAGCGCCGAGCCGAGCCAACCGCGTCTTCACGTCCAGAAAGTCGCTGGCGCCCTGCTCGAGGATCGCCCGCAGCTGACCAATCGCGTCGTCGTCGCGGCCCTGCACCTCATAGGCCGTGGCCAGATCGTACTGCAGGCCAACGCGGGCGCGGGGGTCCAGGCCGGGGGTGCTCAGGGCCTCCTCAAGGTGCGTCGCGGCCGACACCGCCTCGCCCTGCTCCAGGTAGCACAGGCCCAGCACACGCAGCGCCTCGACCCGCTTCTCGGCCGATCGCGCCGCCTTCTCGAGCTGCTCCACCGCCTTGCGGTACTGGCCCATCTCCTTGAAGGCCAGCCCCAGGTCGAAGTGGGTGTTGGCGTCGTCCTCGCTCAGCTCGCTCAGCTGCGCGCCCTGCACGGTGCCAAAGTCCGCCTCGCCCTCGTCGAAGAGCCCCCCGATGAGGTCATCCGCCTGCGCGCTCTCGGCCTCCTGCTCTGCCACCTGCCGCTGCCGGCTCGCCAGCCCCGGGTGATCGGGGTACTCGGCCAGCAGCTCGCTGAGCAGCTCCTTGGCGTCCTCCACCAGGTGGTTCTCGAGCATGAAGTCCAGCTCAGAGAGATCCGGCCCCGCCAGCCCCAAAGCGTTCAGGTCCGCGACCACCGTCGCGTCCCCAAAGCCAAAGTCTTCTCCGGCCGGCCCCGACACGTCCAGCACCGACTCTACCGGCGGCGGCGCGGGCGTCGGCTCAGCCTCCACCACGGGGGTCGGGTTCGGCGCTGCGGCAGGGGCCGACGGCGCCAGATCAAAGAACCCGAACCCCGCGGGCGCCTGCGGCAGGCGAGGTCCAGCCCCCAACCGCGCGGCGATCTGCTCAATGGGGTTCACCTTCGGCGCCGGTGGCCCGGCCGGCGCCTGAGGCGCCAGCTCACCCGGCGCCGACGGCGCCGCGCCGTCGTCCGCCGCGAGCCCGTCGTCCGCCGCGTCATCCAGCACCAGATCGTCCGCCGCGAGCCCGTCGTCCGCCGCCTCGCCCAGCACCAGGTCGTCCGCCGCGAACCCGTCGTCCGCCGCCTCGCCCAGCACCAGGTCGTCCGCCGCAAACCCGTCGTCCGCCGC
>JAUHVS010000105.1 GCA_030424955.1 bacterium
CCCGGCTCAGCACGATCTTGCCCCGGCGGCGGTAGCCGCAGAACGCCAGCGCGGTGCCCTGGCGCTCGACGCCGCCCTCGGCCGGGCGGATCCGGTAGTAGGGGTGCCCGCCGTTGGTGGTGACGTTGCTGATCAGCAGATCACCACGGGCCGGCAGCGTCTGATCGATCAGGACGTGGGGGGCCTCGCCGGTGCTCTTCTGGAGCGTGGCGGGGAAGTCCTTGTGGCGCGTATCGAAGACGAGCTGGGCGACCCCGAGGCTCAGCAGGGGCGCGGGGCTCGGCAGGGGCGCGGGGCTCGACAGGGGCGCGGGGCTCGGCGGGGGCACGGGGCGGGCGGGCGTGGTCATCGCAGACTCCATCGGGTGGCTGTGGGGTCTGACGCGGTGGGCGGGCTGGACCGGACGGGCGGGCGAGTCGGCGAGACTGTTGGCCGGCGTGATGCAGGGCCTCGCCGCCACGGCCGCCACGGCGCGGGTATGCACTCCAGGCTGGGCGAGGGGGTCGGTGGTGGGCGCCTCACGGACGCTGGGGTGTGCGTGGACCGGACACAGGGGCGGGTGTCGCGTCCTTCGACCCATCGGTGAACAGCGCCCGAGCGCTCAGCGGGCCAGCGCCTCGCTGAGCACGCGGCCCTCGGCGCCGGCGGGGGGGAGCACGCCCAGCAGGAAGGCGAGGGTGGGGGCGATGTCGACGACCGCGGCCGGGGTGGGGTGGGTGCCGGGCTGGATGCCCGCGCCCGTGAAGGCGATGGGCACGTAGCGGTCGTAGCTGTAGCCGGTGACGTGGTTGGCCGGGCTGCTGCCGGGCAGGTGGAAGGGCCGCGAGAGGGCGATGACGTCGCCGGAGCGGCCGGGGACGTACTGGTTGAGGATGCGCGTGCGCCAGGGCTCGGGGGGCAGGCGGCCGGCGGCCACGTCGTCGCGGGTGAAGGCCAGGGCGACGTCGGGCTGCTGGCGCAGCCAGGTGGCGGCCTCGGCGCGGGCGCGGGGGTCGTCGGCCAGGTACCAGTTGAGCTTCTTCACCCAGCGCACCCAGGGCGTGCCCGCGGGCGGCGCGCCCAGGGTGGCGCGCAGGTGGGCCTCGAGCGCCTTGGCGCGGTCGTCCTCGTCGTGGCGGCTGGCGGGCAGGCCGTTGCGGGCGCTGTAGGCGACGGTGGGGCCGACGCCGTGGTCGCCGGTGAGGCCGAAGACGACGCGGCCGCCGGGGACCTGGGCCTCGAGGGCGGTCATCAGGCGCGCGATGGCGCGGTCGACGGCCAGGGTCATGGCCTCCAGGCGGCGGTGGTTGGGGCCGAACTCGTGGCCCACGTAGTCGAACACCGAGACGCTGACGGCGAGCAGGTCGGGGGTGTCGTCCTGGCCGAGGTCGTGGGCCTTGGCCGCGGCCAGGGCGGCGTCCACCAGCAGGTCGACACCCAGGGGCGAGTCGATGGCGTCGCGATCGGTGCCCAGGGTCCAGCGCGCGGTGAAGCCGGCGGCGGCGTCCTCGCTGAGGCCTGCGGTGGCGCCCTCTTGCCAGGTGTAGGCCTGGCCCTTGCGGGCGGCGAGGTCGCGGTTCAGGGCCTGCATCCAGGGGGGCAGGGCGCCGTCAGGCCGGTAGCGGCGGCTGGTGACCCAGCGCAGGCGCCGGCTGTCGAACCACACGGCGGCGTCGGGGCGCAGGCCGCCGAGCAGGATGGCGGCGCGGTCTTTGTGGCTGACGCTCACGACCTTGCTGGGCAGGCCCGCGTTCTTGAGGCTGTCGCCCAGGGTGGGCACCCACAGGTTGCGGGGGCTGCTGCCGCTGTGGCGGCCGCCCTTGGTGCCCACCAGCCGGGTGTCGGGGTCCTGGGCGCAGTACACGCGCTCACCCGCTGCGCCGTCGTACCAGTCGTTCAGCGGGATGCCCGTGCGGGCGGGCCAGGCGCCGGTGAGGATCACCGAGTGTCCGGGGCCGGTCATGCACTGCATCATCTGGTACTCGCCCAGGGGGAAGTACGCGCCGCCCTCGACGAAGCGCCGCAGGCCGTCGGGGCCGAGCTGGTCGCGGAAGCGGCTGAGGTAGTCGGCGCGGAACTGGTCGACGACGATCATCACCGCGAGGCGGGGCGGCGCCGCGGCGGTCCAGTGGGCGCGCGGGCTCGTGGGGGCCGGGGGCGCGGCCCAGGCGGGCGTGAGCAGGCAGATCAGCAGCAGAAGCAGGCGCTGCACGGGCATCTCCAAGGGGGCGTGACCCCCCCTGCGTAGCACCCCCAGGTGCCGATGACGTGACGATCGCGGGGGGGCCGGTTGCGCCGCGGGCGGGTTCGCTGTGAAGTGCCGAGCGAGATCCTGACAAGACCCTGGCAGACGAGGCGATCCATGGACGTGTTGGTCATCAACTGTGGCAGCAGCAGCGTGAAGCTCGATGTGCTCGACGCCGACACCGGCGCGCGGCGCTGGACCGCCGAGGCCGAGCGGGTGGGCACCGAGGGCTGCACGCTGACGCAGGGCGACGCGGCGACGGCGGCCCCCGGGGCCGATCACGCCACGGCCATCGGGCGGCTGCTGGCGGACCTGGACACCGAGCGCCTGGGGGTCGTGGGGCACCGGGTGGTGCACGGCGGCGAGCGCTTCTCGGCGCCGGTGGTGATCGACGCCGAGGTGGTGGCCGCCATCGAGGCGCTGGTGCCCCTGGCGCCGCTGCACAACCCCGCGAACTTGATGGGGATTCAGGCCGCGATGGCCGCGCTGCCCGGGCTGCCCCACGTGGCCGTGTTCGACACCGCGTTCCACGCCACGCTGCCCCGGCGGGCGCGCACCTACGCGCTGCCGCAGGCGCTGGCGCAGGCCCACGGGCTGCGGCGCTACGGGTTCCACGGCACGAGCCACCAGTGGGTGGCCCGCCGGGCGGCGGCCTGGCTGGACGCCGATCTGCGCGACCTGCGGATCATCACCTGCCACCTGGGCAACGGCGCCAGCGTGACGGCCATCGAGAACGGCTGCAGCGTCGAGACCAGCATGGGGCTGACGCCCGTCGAGGGGCTGGTGATGGGCACGCGGGTGGGGGACGTGGATCCGGGCGCGCTGCTGGCGCTCATGCGGGCCGAGGGGCTGGACGCCGACGGCCTGGACCGCCTGCTGAACCGCGAGAGCGGGCTGAAGGGGCTGTCGGGGCTGAGCCACGACCTGCGGGATCTGGAGGCCCAGGCGGCCGAGGGGCACGACGGCAGCCGGCTGGCGATCCAGGTGTTCGCCCACCGGGTGCGCAAGTACATCGGCGCGTACGCGGCGGTGCTGGGCGGCGTGGACGCCATCGTGTTCACCGCGGGCATTGGCGAGCACTCCTCGCAGATGCGCCACCGGATCGCGCAGCGGCTGGACTTCCTGGGCGCGCGGCTGGATGAGGATCTCAACCGCGACGCGGCGGTGAGCGCCACGGCGCCGGTGTGCGAGATCTCGGCGCCCCGCAGCCGCACGCGCCTGCTGGTGGTGCAGACCGACGAGGCCCACGCCATCGCCGACGCCTGCGCGGCCACCGTGCGGGCCCGGGCGGCCGAGGCCGCGCCGCTGACGATCCCCATCGCCGTGAGCGCGCGGCACATCCACCTGACGCCCGAGGCGGTGGAGGCGCTGTTTGGCCCCGGGCACACGCTGACGCCGCTGAAGCCCCTGAGCCAGCCGGGGCAGTTCGCCTGCGCCGAGGTGCTGGAGGTGGTGGGCCCGAAGCGCAGCATTGAGAAGGTGCGGGTGCTGGGCCCGACCCGCTCGAAGTGCCAGGTGGAGGTCAGCCGTACCGACGAGTTCCACCTGGGCCTGGACGCGCCCGTGCGCCAGAGCGGGCACGTGGCCCACTCGCCGGGGGTCACCCTGCGGGGGCCTGCGGGCAGCCTGACGCTGACCGAGGGGGTGATCTGCGCCTGGCGGCACATCCACATGACGCCCGCGGACGCCGAGCGCTTCGGGGTGGGGGACCGGGACCTGGTGAGCGTGGCCGTCGACAGCGAGGGCCGCGACCTGGTGTTCGGCGACGTGATGGTGCGGGTGTCGCCCAAGTACGCGCTGGAGATGCACATCGACACCGACGAGGCCAACGCCGCCGAGATCCCGCGCCAGGGCCTGCCGGGGCTGCTGGTGGAGACCGCCGCGCAGGCCCGGATCGTGTCGCGCAAGGCCGACCGGTAGCGCCCCTCGGTGGGGCCGCAGACCCGCGCAGAAATTTTAAAGTTGGGTTTATCGGTCGATTGAGTCGGAATAGCGGTGAACCCGAGGGCGCACGCGCCCGCCAGCCTGGAGCCAGCCATGAGTGACGCGCCCGAGACGCCCCGCCCGCTGCACCCCGAGACCCTGGCGCTGCACGCCGGGTACACGCCCGATCCCACCACGGGCAGCCGCGCGGTGCCCATCTACTACACGAGCAGCTACGCCTTCAAAGACACCGATCACGCCGCGCGGCTCTTCGCGCTGCAGGAGTTCGGCAACATCTACACCCGCATCATGAACCCCACCACCGATGTGTTTGAGAAGCGCATCGCGGCCCTGGAGGGGGGCGTCGCGGCCCTGGCGGTGGCGAGCGGGCAGGCGGCCGAGACCCTGGCGCTGACGACCCTGCTGTCGGCGGGCGACGAGCTGGTGGCGAGCACCAGCCTGTACGGCGGCACCTTCAACCTGCTCAAGACCACGCTGCCCCGCCTGGGCATCCACACCCGCTTCGTGCCCCTCAACGACTTCGAGGCGACCGAGGCGGCCATCACCGACAAGACCAAGGCCATCTACTGCGAGAGCCTGGGCAACCCCAACCTGGACGTGCCCGACTTCAAGCGGCTGGCGGCCATCGCCCACAAGGCGGGCCTGCCGCTCATCGTCGACAACACGGCGGCGTCGGCCGCGCTGGTGCGCCCCATCGAGCACGGCGCCGACATCGTGCTCAACAGCGCCACCAAGTACATCGGCGGCCACGGGCAGGCCATCGGCGGGGTGATCATCGACAGCGGGCGCTTCGACTGGGCGGCGAGCGGGCGCTTCCCGGAGTTCACCCAGCCCAGCCCCAGCTACCACGGGCTGGTGTTCAGCGAGGCCTTCGGGCCCCTGGCGTTCATCATCAAGGCGCGGGTCGAGGGGCTGCGGGACCTGGGCGCGGCGCTCTCGCCCCACAACGCGCTGAGCTTCATCACCGGGCTCGAGACGCTGCACCTGCGGGTGCGGCGCCACGCCGAGAACGCGCTCATCATCGCCAAGCACCTGCAGCGCCACCCCAAGGTGGGCTGGGTGCGCTACCCCGGGCTCACGGATGATCCGTCCCACGCGCTGGCCACCGAGTACTTCGAGGGCGGCTACGGCGGGCTGGTGACCTTCGGGCTGCAGGGGGGCTTCGAGGCCGCGAAGGCCGTGGCGAATGGCGTTGAGCTGTTCAGCCTGCTGGCGAACATCGGCGACACCCGCTCGCTGATCATCCACCCGGCCAGCACCACCCACCAGCAGCTGTCGGGTGAGGACCAGGCGGCCTCGGGGGTGACGCCCGCGATGATCCGCCTGTCGGTGGGCCTGGAGCACCCCGACGACCTCATCGCGGATCTGGATCGGGCCCTGGCGAAGGCTTGATGACCGATCCGGTGTTCGTCGATCTCGCGCTGCCGCCGCTGACCCTGGAGGCCGGCGGCGCGGTGCAGCCCCACCAGGCGCGGGCGTGGACCTGGGGGCCCGCCGGGGCCCCGGTGGTGCTGCTGGTGCACGCCCTCACCGGGGACGCGCAGGCGGGGGGCGAGGGGGGCTGGTGGGCCCCGCTCATCGGGCCCGGCCGGGTGCTCGATCCCACACGCAACCGCTTGATTTGTTTCAATAACCTTGGCTCGTGCTACGGCAGCTCGGGGCCGTCGACGTCGGGCTTCCCGCGGCGCACGGCCCAGGCGGGCGAGGGCCCGCTGGCGGGCAAGGGGCACTTCACGCTGCCCGTCGAGGCGCTGCCAGCGGCGATCACGCCGTGGGATCAGGCGCGGGCGATCCTCATGGGCCTCGACGCCCTGGGGGTGGGCGAGGTGGCGCTGGCCACCGGGGGCTCGCTGGGCTCGGCCATCACGCTGTGCCTCGCCGCCCTCGCGCCCGAGCGCGTGCGGCGCGTCGCCCCCATCGCCGGCGCGCTGGCGGCCTCGCCGTGGATCATGGCCTTCAACCACACGGCGCGGCAGATCATCCTGGCGGATCCGGGCTGGCCAGACGGGCCGAACCGGGGGCTGGCCCTGGCGCGGCAGCTCGCGATGATCACCTACCGCGCTGAGCCGGGCTTCGAGCTGCGGGTGGGGCGATCGCAGACCCGAGGGGGGTGGTCGGCCGCCGACGCCTACCGGGTGCAGACCTGGCTGGAGCACCAGGGCCAGGCGCTGGTGGCGCGCTTCGACGCGGCGTCCTACCTGTGCCAGCTCGACGCCATGGATCACCACGATCTGCGGCGCGCGCCGCCCGGCCTCACCGGCGATCCCCTCGACCGCATCACGGCGAGCTGTCTGGCGGTGGGCATCGACACCGACGCCCTGTACCTGCCTGCGCAGAGCGTGGTCATCGCGGACGCCCTGCGGGCGCGGGGCTGTGTCGCTGAGGCCGCGCAGATCACGAGCGCCTTTGGCCATGACGGCTTCTTGATGGCCTTCGACCAGCTCGCGCCGCTGCTCGAGCGGGCCCTGGCCCTGCCCCCTGGAGGTGCTGCATGAGCGCGCCGCTCCGGCCCCCGGTGGGCCCCGTGGTGATGAAGTTTGGCGGCACGTCCGTGGCGACGGCCGAGCGGCTGCAGCGGGTGGTGGGCATCATCGCCGCTGAGCACGCGCGGGGTGGGGGCGTGGCGGTGGTGGTCTCGGCCATGGGCGACACCACCGACCGGCTGCTCGACGCCCTGGCGGCCGCGGCGGCCGGTGAGCGGGCGCAGGCCGAGGCAATCGCTCAGGCCATCGCCGATCTGGCGCTGGACGCCGGCGGGGCCGCCCTGGCCGCGCTGGGGGGCGAGGCCGGCGGGCTGCGCGAGGCGGTGGCCGCCCTCATGGGCCCCCTGGGCGAGGTGCTGCACGGCGTGGGGCTGCTGCGCGAGCGCACGCCGCAGACCCAGGATCTGGTGCTGAGCGTCGGCGAGCGGCTGTCGGCCACGGTGCTCACGGCCCTGCTCCAGGCCCGCGGCGTGCCCGCGACCTACGTGGACGCCCGCGAGTGGACGGTCACCGATGATCGCTTCACCCACGCGCTGGTGGACTGGCCGGCGACGGCGCGGGCGCTGAGCGGGCTGCGGGACGGGTGGGCCGGCCAGGTGCCCGTGGTGACGGGCTTCTTGGGGCGCACGCCCGATGGCCGCACCACCACGCTCGGGCGCAACGGCAGCGACTACACAGCCACCCTGCTGGCCCGGGGCCTGGGCGCCCGCGAGGCCTGCCGGTGGACGGACGTGAGCGGCGTGATGACCGCCGATCCGCGGCTGGTGCCCGACGCCTACCCCCTGGCGCGCATGAGCTTCATGGAGGCCCTGGAGCTGGCGAACTTCGGGGCCAAGATGTTCCACCCGCGCACCATGATCCCGCTCATCGAGTCGGGCATCCCGATGCGCATCCGCAACACGCTGGCCCCCGACGCCCCCGGGACGCTGGTGGACCAGACCGGGGGCACCGACCTGGATCGGCCCACCTGCGTGACCAGCCTGGAGGGGCTGGCGCTGGTGGACCTGCAGTGGCGCAAGATCAACCAGCGGGCGCAGCTCGCCGACCGGGTGCTGGCCGCCCTGGATCGCGCGGGGATCACCGTGTGGATGTTCAACCAGGCCGCCCACGGGCAGGCGATGACCGTGGCCATCGACCAGGCGCGGCTGGCGGACGCGCAGGCGGCGCTGGCGGCCGAGCTACACGGGGAGCTGAGCCGCCACGAGCTGCAGCCCCTGCGGGCGCAGGCGCCGGTGACCCTGCTGACCCTGGTGGCCGAGGCCATGGGCCGCACGGTGGGCGTCGCCGGGCGGCTGTTCAGCGTGCTGGGCCACGTGGGCGTGCTGATCCGCGCCATCGCGCAGGGGGCCAGCGAGCGGAGCATCGCCTGCGTCATCGACGCCGCCGACACCGCCGTGGCGGTGCGCACGGTGCACGACGCCTTCAACCTGGCGCACCAGCAGATCAACCTGGTGCTGATGGGCAAGGGCACGGTGGGCGGCGAGCTGATCGCCCAGATCGCGGCGCACCGCGAGACGCTGGAGGCCGATCACGACCTGCGGGTGCGGGTGGTGGGCCTGTGGGATCGGGCGGGCTGGGTGTTCGATGAGGCGGGCTTGGATCCGGCCGCCCTGCCCAGCGCGCGCACGCCCTGGATCGGCGCGCGCCCCGGCGACGGCGCCGTGCCCCCCGACGCCCTGGCGCTGCTCGACCGGGCCCGCCGGCTGCCGGTGCCCATCCTGGTGGACTGCACCGCGGCGGACGGGCTCGCGCCGCTGTACCACGCGGCCTTCGAGCGGGGGCTACACGCGGTGGCCGCCAACAAGAAGCCGCTCACGGGCGCGCAGGGCGAGCACCGGGCGTTGATGGACAGCGCCCGGCGGCACAGCCGGCTGTTCGCCTACGAGACCACCTGCGGCGCGAGCCTGCCGGTGGTCGAGACCCTGCGCGACCTGGTGCGCACGGGCGACCGCATCCAGCAGATCCAGGGCTCGCTGTCGGGGACGCTGGGCTTTGTGACCCAGGCGCTGATGGCGGGGGCCTCGCTGAGCGACACCGTGCGCGAGGCGCAGGCCCGCGGCTTCACCGAGCCGCACCCTGCGGAGGATCTGACGGGCATGGACATGGCCCGCAAGGCGCTGATCCTGGCGCGCGAGCTGGGGCTGGCCCTGGATCTGAGCGACGTGCACATCGAGCCGCTGGTGCCGCCAGACATCTTGGCGGTGCCCGACCTGCCGGGGTTCTACGCGGCGCTCGAGGCCCACGATCCGGTGATGCAGCGCACCGTCGCCGAGGCGCGGGCGAAGGGGCATGTGTTGCGGTACCTCGCGACGGTGGCGCCGGGGGCGGCGGTGCCGCTGCGGGTGGGGCCGGTGGCCGTGCCGCCCGATCACCCGGCGACCCAGCTGCGCGGCGCCGAGGCGTTCGTGGCCTTCACCACCGCGCGCTATCGGCCGCGGCCGCTGCTGGTGCAGGGGGCGGGGGCGGGGGGCGCCATCACGGCCGCTGGGGTGCTGGCCGACATCATCCGGGTCGCGAACAGCGTGCGGGGTCGGTAGCGGCCCCGCTCGCGTCGAGCGCCGGGGTGAGGTCAGATCAGGTGAGGCTAGGTGAGGCCGCCGAGGACGCCGCCGGACAGCGGGCCGAAGCGGTCCATGGGCGTGCCGAGGGCGTGGGCCAGGGCGGCGTACAGGTCGCCGTGCAGGCGCCCGCCCGTGTCGATGAGCCGCCCCGTGCGCAGGCCCGTGGCCTGCCCCCCCGCCACCACGAAGGGCATGTCGCTGTGGCGGTGGGTGTTGCCGTCGCACACCTCGCTGCAGCACAGCACCACCGTGTGATCCAGCAGGGTGCCGTCGCCCTCGGGGCGGGCGGCGAGCTGGGCCAGCAGGTAGGCGAACTGCTCGCTCCACCAGCGGCGCTGGGCCACATACGCGGTGTAGAGATCGCCGCTGTGCCGGGCGCCGTAGTGGCTGGCCTGGTGGCTGCGCATGTCGAAGTTGGGGGTGTGCAGGGCGCTGCCCTCGAAGCGGCTCATGATGAGCTCGCTGGTGTGGTGGCTGGCCTGCAGCACGCCCACGCGGGTCAGGCCGCAGGCCAGGGCCTGCACCAGGGTGTCGGTCTGGGCGCGCAGGATGGCCGGCAGGTTGGCGGGGTCGTAGAGCGCGGCTGGGCGCACCTGCCCCAGGCTCGCGGGGGCGTCGGTGCACTGATCGGCGGCGGGCAGATCGGCCACGTCGCCGACCCGGCGCTCCACCTCGCGCAGGCCCTCGAGGTGCTGCTCCAGCTTGGCGCGCTCGGCGCCGCCGACGCGGCCGCGGAGGGTGGTGAGCTCGTCGGCGACGGCGTCCAGGATCGACAGGCGCCGGGCCCGGCGGGCGGCGACGGCTGGGTCCGGGCCGCCGGGGCCGGCGCCGGCGAAGAGGCGGTCGAAGGCGCGCACCGGGTCGTCCTCGGGGGGCTCGGTGTGGCCCGGCGCGGGGTAGCTGATGTGCTTGTCGCCGCTGGCGTTGTTGTGGTTCGCCATGGCGCCCAGGTAGACGTGCCGGTGGGGGCGATCGGCCCCCAGCGTGCGCGCCAGCACCCGGTCGAAGGACTCGTTGTTGCCGTGATCGGCCGCGGTGAGCAGCTTACGCGCCCCGCCCGGGTGGCTGCCCTCGTCGGTGCCGCCCATGTGCAGCCCACGGAAGAACAGCAGGTGGTCCCGCCAGGGGGCCAGGGGCGACAGCAGGTCGGGCAGGGCGAAGTCGCGCTCGCCGCCCGACGGGTGCCAGGCGCTGGGCTCGCCGTCCTGGCTGGGGCCGGGCACGCCGTCGGGGTAGTAGAACACCACGAAGCGGCGGGCGGGGCCGCCCTGGGCGGCGGCGCGGCCGAGCAGCAGGGGCAGGCCGGCCACGGCGGCGCTGGCGGCGCCGAGGAAGCGTCGACGGGTCCAGGCGCTCATTCGTCGACCTCCGGGCCGCGGGTCACAAAGGCGGGGTGGGCCACCAGGGCCACCAGCAGGGCGGGGATGTCGCCGCCGCTGGCCACGAAGCCATCGGCCAGCGCGTCCACGTGGCAGGCGTCGGCGGCGCCGTCGGCGTCGCGGCCCAGGGCGAACTGCCACAGCTGGGCGACGAAGCACCGCTGGGCGGCCTGGGTGTCGGCCAGGAGCGCGCCCAGGGCGGGCAGGCTGTCGTAGGCGCCGTCGGTGCCCGTGCCCAGGCCCTCTCGATCGTTCAGGTTGCCGCTGGGGTCGATGGCCACGCCGTTCTCGGTCTCGCGCCAGGCGCCCACGGCGTCGAAGCGCTCGAAGCCGAAGCCCACGTCGTCGATGTACTGGTGGCAGCTCGCGCAGAAGGGGTCGTCGGTGTGCTGCCGGAAGCGCTCGCGGGTGGTGGCGGTGGGATCCACGTCGGGCACCCCGCCCGCGTTCGCCGGCGGGGGCGGCAGGGGCTGGCACAGCAGGTGGGTGCGCACGAACAGGCCGCGGCGGATCGGGCTGCTCTGGTCGCTGTGGGCGTAGGTGGCGAGCACGCTGGCGTGGCCAAGCACCCCCGCGCGGCGGCCCTGGCTGAGGGCCACGCGGCCGGCGGCGTCGGGGGCGGCGAGCCCGTAGTGGGCGGCCAGGCGCGGGCTCGCGACGGTCCAGTCGGCGGTCAAGAGCTCGGCCAGCGTGCCCTGGCCGTCGAAGACGACGGCGGTGGCGAAGTCGCGGGTCTCGCGCAGCCAGTCGCGGGCGAGCGCGGCGTCGAAGCTGGGGTAGCGATCGGCGCTCTTGGTGGTGGTCTCGATGGCGTCGACGCCCAGCCACTGGCTCGCGAAGGTCGCGATCTGGGCGCGGGCGCGGGGATCGGCCAGCAGGCGGCGGGCTTGGGCGGCGCGGCCCTCGGGGGTGGCCAGCTCGCCGGCCTCGGCGGCGGCCCGCAGGGCGTCGTCGGGCCCCGTGCCCCACAGCAGGTCGCTGAGGGCGGCGGCGATCTCGGGGCCGTCGAGCACCCACACGCCGTCGCCGGCGGGGGCGCCCAGCTCGGTGCGGTACAGGAAGCCCGGCGACGACAGCAGGCCCTCCAGGGCGGTGCGCAGATCGGCCTGGGCCACCGCGCGCCACCGGGTGCGCTCGGCATCGGTCAGCGCCCGGCGGAACAGCCGGGGCGCCACGCGATCGATCAGCGCGGCGCTGCAGTCGCTGGCGGCGGGATCGCAGCCGAGCCAGGGCTGGGGATCGCGCAACGCGGCGGCGGCGACGCCCTCGGCGGCGGTGAGCCAGGCGTCCACGTGCACGGGGCCGGCGCGGCCGCTGCTGGCGTGGGTGTCGAAGCCGAAGCCCTCGGGCCGCGCGGCCGGCACCAGGCCATCGAGCAGGGCGTCGAGATCGGGGCCGGCGCCGCCGGGGCACGGGGGGACGTCGAGCACCGAGTTGCGGCCGCCGAAGCCGTCGTCCTCGCCCGCGGGGTTGCCGGGATCGGTGATCCAGTCGGCCTCGTCGATGACGAACTTGTAGGTGTGGCGGCCGGGGGGCAGGGCCCGGGTGAGGGTCCAGCGGCCGCCCTCGAAGGCCAGGGGCCAGCCGCCCTCGGCGAGGGTGGCGGGCCAGCCGTTCATGCTGCCGGCGACGTGCACCGTGCGGGCGTCCCGGCCCGCGGGGTCCCAGGTGAAGGTGTGCGCCGGGCAGGGCGCGGCGGCCTGTGCGTTGGGGAACAGGGCGGCGGCCACCGACGCGCGGTAGGCCCGTGGGTTGAGCAGGCGCACCCGTCGCGGCGGCCAGGGCGCCGCGCTGCAGTCCACGGGGGGCGCGGCCTGCAGGTGGCCGAGCACGAAGTCGGCGACCGCGGTGGCGCAGGGGCCCACGCACTGGGCGGGGGCGTCGGTGGGCATGGTGCGGTCGATGCGATCCACGAGCCAGTCGCGGCCGCGGCCGGCGATGGCGTCCAGCGGGGGCCCAGCCTCGGTGCCTGCGGCCGCCGGCCCGTGGCAGCGCGCGCAGTGCTCGCCATAGAGGGTGGCGCCCTCGGCGGTGGGGGCACCGCCGGCGCCACCGCCGCCCCCTTGGCCGCCCTGGCCTGCGCCGCCCTGGCCCCCGGCGCCCCCGGGGC
>JAUHVS010000875.1 GCA_030424955.1 bacterium
CTCGTTGAACCGCTTGCCGGCGCACACCTCACAGGGCACGTACACGTCCGCCAGGAAGTGCATCTCGACCTTCACCTGGCCGGCGCCCTGGCAGGCCTCGCAGCGCCCGCCCTTGACGTTGAAGCTGAACCGGCCCGGCTTGAAGCCGTAGGTGCGCGCCTCAGCCGTCGAGGCGAAGACGCCCCGGATCTCGTCGAGCAGCTTGGTGTACGTGGCCGGGTTGCTCCGCGGGGTGCGCCCGATGGGGCTCTGGTCGATATTGATGCACTTGTCGAAGTGAGCCAGCCCTTCTACCTGCCCCTCGGCCTTCACGGCCGCCGCGCCGTTCAGCTGGGAGGCGGCCAGCGGGTACAGGATCCGGTTGATCAGGGTGCTCTTGCCGGCCCCGCTCACGCCGGTCACGCAGGTGAACAGGCCGACGGGCAGGTGCACGTCGAGGTTGGCGAGGTTGTTCGCCGTGGCCCCGTGCACCCGCAGGGTGCGCTCGCCCGGCGCCCGTCGGGTCTCGGGGATGTCGATCTGCAGCCGCCCTGACAGGTAGCCGCCGGTGAGGCTGGTGGGGTGCGCCTTGAGGGTCTCAGGGGTGCCCTCGGCCACAACGGTGCCGCCCAGGCGACCCGCGCCGGGCCCGAAGTCCACGATCCAGTCCGCGGTCTCCATCATCTCGGCGTCGTGCTCCACCACCACCACGGAGTTCCCGACGTCGCGCAGGTGCTCCAGCGTGCCGATCAGCCGGCGGTTGTCCCGCGGGTGCAGCCCGATCGATGGCTCATCGAGCACATACAGCACCCCGGTCAGCTCGCTCCCCATCTGGCTCGCCAGCCGGATCCGCTGGCTCTCACCGCCAGACAGGGTGGGGCCGGGCCGATCCAAGCTCAGGTAGGTCAGCCCGACGTCGTTCAAGAACCGCAGCCGCCCGATGATCTCCCGCAGCAGGTCCCGCGCGATCTGCGCCCGCGCCCCCTCGAGGGGCACGGACTGCAGGAAGGCGTGGCTGTCGCCAATGGTCATGCGGTTGAGGTCGATGATGCTGCGCCCGCCCACGCGCACGGCGCGGGACTCGGGCCGCAGGCGGGTCCCGTCGCAGCTCCGGCAGAGGGCGTCCGAGAAGTAGCCGGCGTAGCGCAGCCGGTGCTCATCGGTCTCGCTGTCCTGCCAGCGCCGCATCATCATCGGGACCACGCCCTCCCACTGGGTGGGCAGCGTCCGGCTCTGGCGTCCCCGGTGGAAGGGCACCAGGATCTCTTCGCTCGCGCCGAAGAGCACGATCTGCTGCTGCGCAGCCGTCAGCGACTCGAAGGGCGCGTCCTGTGGGATCTCGAAGTGCTCGCAGGCCGCCCCCAGCACTCGGCGGGCCCAGAGGATCGCGTGGTTCCCATACGCCTTGCGCCACGGCTTGATGGCCCCATCCGCGAGGGACAGGCTGCCGTCCGGCACCACCCGCGCAGGATCGAGCTCGAGGGCGGTGCCCAGGCCATTGCAGGCGCGGCACATGCCCAGCGGGCCGTTGAAGCTGAAGCTCTGCGGGGACAGCTCGGGGAAGCTGACGTTGCAATAGCTGCAGTAGTTGTGCTCGCTGAACAGCCGATCGCCGTCCTCGCCGATCACCTGCGCCACCAGCCGCCCCTCGCCGCGGCGGAGCGCCGTCTCCACGGAGTCGGTCAGCCGGGTCGCCAGGTCAGGCTTGGCCTGCAGGCGGTCCACCACCACGTCGATGCTGTGCTTACGCTTCTTGTCGAGCTCGATGGGCTCGTCGAGCCGCCGGAGCTCCCCGTTCAGCCGCACGCGGGCGAAGCCCTCGGCGCGCAGGCTGTCGAGCACCTCGCGGTGCTCACCCTTGCGGTTCTCGATGACCGGGGCGAGCAGCACGTAGCGGGTGCCCTCGGGCAAGGTCAGCAGGTCGACATTGTTGAGGCCCAACCCATAGTCGAGGAAGCTGCGGATCTCGCCATCGAGATTATAGACGTAAAGACCGGCCTTCTTGTCGGTCGCCACGATCAGGCTTGCTGCGGGATCAGCCGCATTG
>JAUHVS010000106.1 GCA_030424955.1 bacterium
CCTCGGGCGCCGACGGCAGGGCGGCGGCAGGCGGCGCCGCGCTGGCCGGGGCGCTCGCCGGAGCGGCGGCGCTGGTCGGCACAGCGGCGCTGGTCGGCACAGCGGCGCTCGCGGGCGCGCTGGTCGGCGCACCGGCCGCCACGCTTGTCGCCGCGCTGGCCGGCGCCGAGGCCACCGCGCTCGCGGCCGCGCTGGGCGCTGCCGTCGCAAGCGCCGCACCGAGGCTCTCTGGGCTGCGGGGGCCGGCGTCCGGGCGCGCCGCGCTCGCCGCGCCGGCCTCGCCCGTCCCGCCGCGCTGGCTGAGCCACCAGCCGCCCACGCCGACGGCCACAGCGATGGCGGCCGACGCCACCAGCAGCGGCGCGCTGGCGCTCTTGCGAGGTGACGCGGGCGGCATGGGCTCCGCGGCGCTCGGGGCCGGCGCCGGCTCATCGGGGACCTGCGGGGCGGCCGCAGCGGGCGCCTGCGGCGCCGGCACGTCGGCGCTCGGCTCGGCCCGCGCCCCGACGCCATCGACCCCCGCGCCCACCGGGCTCGGCACGGCCTCGGGCGTGAGCTCGGGCTTCGGCCCCCGGCGCGGCGCCGGCACGGCCACCGCGGTGGGCTCGCCGTCGAGCCCCGGCGACACCGCCGTGACCGGTGCCCGGCGATCCACGGGCAGCCGCATCTCGGTGGAGGGCTCAATGCGCGGCAGCGGGCGGTCGAGCAGCATCGCCACCTCGACCTGCAGGTTCTGCAGGCTGCGCCCCTGGGCGGCCAGGCGGGCCAGCTTCTCGTCCACCCGATCGATGTCGGCGGCGTGCTCTCGCAGCCACTGGCGGATGAAGCGCACCTTGCTCTCGAGCTCACGCTGCCGGTGGCGCTGGCGCTCGACCTCGGCGCGGAACTCGCGATCGGTGTTGAGCTCGAACTCCACCATGCCCAGCTGCTCGCTGACGCGATCGGCGAAGTGGGTCAGCAGCACGTCCACCAGGGCGTCGACGCGATCGAAGGCGCCATCCGCCGCCTGCAGGGCCACCCGGCCCAGGGCGCCCCGCACGTCGCTCCAGTCGGCCAGCACGTCGTCGAAGGCGCGCCCGCCGCCCTCGCCGTCGCCGGTCACCCCCTCGGACGGCGGCGCCGCGCCGATGAGCGCCTGGTACAGCAAGCGGCCCAGGGCGGCCACGTCGGCGGCCGACGCGCTCTCGAAGTCGGCGTGGGGCGCCCAGCCCACCACCGTCACCGCGTCCATCGCGCCGTTGCGGGGCGTGAGCACCACGCTGTCGACGCTCAGCGCGCCGTGGGCGAGCTCGGCGCCGTGGGCCGCGCGCACGGCCGCGGCCACCTGCAGCACCACCCCCAGCGCGTCCACCTCGGCCAGGCCGTTGGGCTCGATCTCCAGGCGCTCCGCGAGGGTGCGGCCGTCGACGTAGCGGGTCGCCACGAAGCCGGGGGCCAAGGCCTCCTCGACCCGCACGATGGCCGGCAGGCCGGGGTGCTCGGCCCGCGCCAGGCGCCGGCCCCAAGCCATCATCGCCTGCCGATCCGTGCGCCCCACGTCCTCGAGGAGCAGCGACACGAGCCCCTCGTCATCGGGCAGCCGGGCCTTGAAGCGGCCCGCGCCCAGGCCGCTGCCCAGGCGGGCCAGGAACTCAACGTCGTCCACAGACGACACGGCGCCGATTTCGAGGGGCGGTCTGACCATGGGCGCGATCCTTATGGCACCTGTCGCCGGCCCGCAAGCATCGCCGCAACCCCTCGATTCATGGTTGTATGCGGCCCATGAACGACTCGGCTTCCCCTCGACACCTGGCGCTCCTCGGGCTCGCGCTCCTGGGGGCTGGTGCCCCCTTCGTGTGGGGCTGGGGCGGCGTGGCCCTGGTGGGCGCGACGGCCGCCGGCGTCATGGCCGTGCGCCGCGGCCCCGCCAGCGCCCCGGTGCGGATCGCCGCCTGGACCGCCGCCCTGGGCGCCCCCCTCGTGGGCCTGACCGCCTTCACCCTGAACATGGCCGCGCCCAACGTGGTGACCGCCGGCCAGAAGGCCGCGGAGCGCATGGCGGTGGCCAGCCTGCGGACGCTCCTGTGGGCGCAGGACCGCTTCATCGAGGCCCACGGCCGCGCTGGCCTGCTGGCCGAGCTGGGGGGCGCCCGGGCCGACGGCGCCCCGCTGCCCACCCCCCTCGTGCGCCCGGCCTACCGCGCGCTGCAGCCCACCCCCACGGGCCAGGCCGCCACCGACGGGGGCTACCACTACCAGGTGTGGGTGGTGGACCAGGGCGGGCGCGCCTGGGCCGATGGTGGCCCGCTCCCCCCCGCAGGGGCCCGGGCCTGGCGGGCCTGCGCCTGGCCGCAGACCCGGGGCGCCACCGCGGGCGCGGTGTTCTGCATCAACCAGGTCGAAGACATCTTGCAGAGCGACAACCAGGCGCCGAACCAGGGCTACGACGGCCTGACCCGGCCCCCGGCGGCGGACGCCTGCGTGGGCACGCCCGCCAGCCCGCGCCTCACGCCGGGCGTCGGCCGGGACGGCGGCACGTGGGCCTACTGGCGGGGCAAGCGCACCCGCCGCGCCAAGGCGGCGGACGGGCCCGCCCGCCAGTAGGGGGCCAGCCTGCGAGGCCGGCCCGTCAGGCCGCTCAGCCCGTGATGTAGTGGCGGTGCTGGGCCTTGGCGCGCAGCTCGGCGCGGAAGTCCGGGTGGGCGATGCCGATCAGGGCCTCCACCCGCTGCCGCACGCTCTTGCCCCACAGCTTGGCCACGCCGAACTCGGTGACCACGTACTGCACGTCCCCGCGCGAGGTCACCACGCCGGACCCCTCCTCGAGGGTCGGCTGGATGCGGCTGACCGTGCCCCGCTTGGCCGTGGCCGGGATCGCGATGATGGGCCGGCCGCCCTTCGCCCGGGCCGCCCCGCGGATGAAGTCCACCTGCCCGCCGATGCCCGAGTAGAACTGCCCGCCCAGGGTGTCGGCCTGCACCTGCCCGGTCAGGTCGACGGCGATGGCGCTGTTGATGGCCACCATCTTCTCGTGGCGGGCGATGATGAAGGGGTCGTTGGTGTAGTCGCTGGGCCGGAACTCCACCGCCGGGTGGTCGTGGACCCAGTCGTAGAGCGCCGTGGTGCCCATCACGAAGGACGTCACCATCTTGCCGGTCTTGTAGGTCTTCTTGCGGCCGTTGATGACCCCGCCCTCCACCAGCGGGATGACGCCGTCGCTGAACATCTCGGTGTGGATGCCCAGGTCGTGGTGGTTGCCGAGCTCCTCCAGCACCGCGTCGGGGATGCGCCCGATGCCCATCTGCAGGGTGGCCCCGTTGGGGATCAGCGACGCCACGTGGCGGCCGATGGCGTGCTCCACCTCGCTGAGCGTGGGCCGCGGCAGGGACGGGATGGGGTAGTCGACCTCGATGATGCAGCCCACGTCATCCACGTGCACCGTGGTGTCGCCCCACGTCCGCGGCATGTTGGGGTTCACCTCGGCGATGACCAGCCCCGCGGTGTCGACCGCCGAGCGCACGATGTCGACGCTGACGCCCAGGGTCATGAAGCCGCGCTTGTCGGGCGGGCTGACCTGGATGAGGGCCACGTCGATGGGCAGGTGCGTGCGGATCAGCCGGGGGATCTCAGACAGGAACACCGGCATGAAGTCAGCGCGGCAGGCGTTGACGGCCTCGCGCACGTTGGCCCCGATGAAGAACGCCAGGTGCCGGAAGCGCTCGGCGAACTCAGGGGCGACGTAGGGCGCGGAGCCCAGGGTCAGCAGGTGCACGATCTCGTTGTCGTACAGGTGCCCGCCGTCGGCGCACAGCGCCTGCACCAGCTGCTCGGGCTCCCCCACCCCCGACCCGATGAGCACCCGCTGGCGGGGCCGGATCCGGCGGATCGCGTCGCCGGCGCTGCAGAGCTTGGCGTCGTAGCGGGACTTCCAATCGGTCATGGCTGCCTCATCCTCCAAGGACCGTGCGCAGTGGTCGCCGCGCCTTACGGCCGTTGGGGTTTGGAGCTTGGGCCTTGAGGCGGCGTTGACCGCCGCCCGGCGCCGAGAGTTTGCCGAAATGTCGGGGCGCCGCCCGGTGGGCTCGGCGCCGCGCACGCTCAGCCGCGGGCACGCTCAGCCGCGGGCACGCTCAGCCGCGGGTGGGCTCAGCCCGGCGCCAGCCGCCCAGCTGATCCTCCAGGGCCTTGGCCACCGCGAGGGTCAGGTGGTCCTGCCCCCGGGCGCCCAGGATCTGCACCGACACCGGCACCGGCCCGTGGTCGAAGCTCACCGGCATCGCCGTGCCCGGGAACTCCAACACATTGAACAGCCCGGTACACATGGCATCGAAGGGCCGCAGCTTGGCCATGTGATGGCGCGGCGCCAGCGTCGTGTAGGGCGGATACAGCAGCACCCCGTCGTCGCCCAGCACGTCCTCGACCTCGGCCTGCATGGCGCGGCCCAGCTCGATGAACCGCGCCACCCGCTTGGGCTGCCAGTGGGTGACCGGCTCCAGCGCGGCCATGGCGGCCCCCATCAGCGTGTGATCAGACCGGCCCACCAGCATCTTGAACAGCTCGAGCACCGGGTGGATCGCCCGCCCGTCCCCCAGCAGCACCTTGTAGGGATCGCTGCCGCTCAGCGTGAGCATGCTCGACCACACGCCGAAGCCCTTGGCGAGCCGGGTGGGGTCGAAGCGCCCGATGCGCGCGCCCGCTGCCTGCAGGGCCCCCGCGGCGTGGGTCAGCCCCCAGCGCACGGGCCCGCTCACCCGCATGCGGCCGTCGCCGGCCACCGGGTACACCGTCACCTTCGACAGATCGACGCTCGCCGGATCGCCCAGCCGCCAGGGCGCGCCGACGGTGCAGGGATCCCCCGCGTCGGGGCCCGCGATGATCCGCAGCACCGTCGTCAGATCGTCCACCCGGCGGGCCAGCGGCCCGGTGCACAGGAAGCCCCCGATGCCGGGGTTGCCCGGCCAGTGCCCGGTGTTCGGCACCAGCCCGCCGGTGGGCTTGTGGCCAGGCACGCCGCAGAAGGCCGCTGGGATGCGGATGCTGCCCCCCACGTCGGAGCCGATGCCGAAGGGCACGGCGCCTGCCGAGACCAGCGCCGCCTCGCCGCCGCTGCTGCCGCCCGAGGTGCGCCGCAGACCCCACGGGTTGCTGGTGGCGCCGTAGGGGCGGTTGGTGGTCTCCATCCACAGGCCGCCCTCGGGCACGTTGGTGACCCCCAGCACGATGGCGCCGGCGGCCCGCAAGCGCTGCACCACCACGGCGTCTGTGGTGGCCACGCGGTCGCGGCGCGCGGCGATACCCGCGGTGTGCGGCATACCCGTGACCGGCAGGAACTCCTTGATCGTACAGGGGATCCCCAGCAGCGGGGGCAGCGCCACGCCGGGGGCCGCCTGGGCGCGCTGGGCGTCCGCCGCGCGGGCCTCGGCCCGGGCGTCGTCGAAGCGATCGGCGATGAGCGCGTTGAGCAGCGGGTTGACCGCCTCGACGCGCGCGATGTGCGCGTCCACCAGGGCGGCCGAGGTCAGCGTCCCCTCACGGAGCGCCGCGCTGAGGTGGGCGAGGTCGAGTTCCAGCAGGTTGGCGGGTGTTTCGCTCATGGCGGCAGAGTGACGCACGGCGGGGCGCCCCGCCAGTCAACCACGGCCCCCGCACGCCGCGGCTGGCCCCGCGCCGCCGCCCGTGGCATCGTCCCGCCATGGGCGACGCCGACCAGATCCACGCCGAGATCGAGAGCCTCATCCACGCCGTGTCCCACGACCTGGGTGAGCCCCTGCGCAGCCTCGAGGGCTTCAGCGTGGCCCTCCTCGAAGACTGCGCGGAACACCTCGACGAGGACGGGCAGCTGTATGTGGCCCGCATCCGCGCGGCGACCCGCCGGCTGGGGGCCCGCATCGACGCCCTGCTGCGGCTCAGCCGCACCACCCGCGGCGCCTGCACCCCGACCCCGCTGGATCTGGCCGAGGTGGCGCAGGCGGCGTGGGCTGACCTGGGCGACACCGACCTCACCCTCGACGTGGCCGGGCCGCTGCCCGCGACGGGCGACGCGCGGCAGATCGCGGCCCTGCTGCGGGAGCTGCTCGACAACGCCCGGCGCTTTGGCGCCCGGCAGGTGTGGCTGGCGGCCGACGGCGCCGGCTACTGCGTGCGCGATGACGGCGAGGGCTTCGACCCCAGCTTCGCGGAGCGCATCTTCGACGCCTTCGGCCGCTACCACGGCGGCGACGACCGCCAAGGCATGGGCCTCACCATCGCCCGGCGCATCGTGCACCAGCACGGCGGCGCCATCCGGGCCACGGGCGCGCTGGGCCAGGGCTGCTCGGTGTGGTTCACGCTGGGCCCCGGCTGAGCGGGGCCCCGGCGGCGCTTGGCCCCGCCTGGGCGCCGCGGCTCAGCCCTCGGTGAGCCGGTTGCTGCCCGCCGCGGTGCGCCACACCGTGCGGGTGATCTCGCCGCCAAAGGCCTCGGCCTCCACGCCCACCACGTTCACCCAGGTCGCCTGCACGGCCTCGGCGCTCAGGTCGATGCGCACGTACCCGTTGGCCTGATTGTTCGTGTACCGGATGTGCGGGTTGGCCATGTAGATCTCGCGGTCGAACTCCCGGGCGATGTCTGTCAGCCCCAGGCTGTCGAGGGTCTCGTTGCCCTGCAGCGTCTGCAGCGTGATGGGCTGCAGCGCCTTGCTCGAGATCCCCGGGCACACGAACTCCACGGCCACCGGCTGCTCACCGGGCGCGTCGAAGTCCACGTGAAGCTCGCTGGCGTAGTTGGCGTGGATGTCGCCCACCAGGGTCACCAGGTTCTCCACCCCCGACAGCGCCGTCAGCACCTCGGCGCGCTCGGTGCGGTAGCCATCCCACTGGTCGAGCGTGATGTAGAAGGTGTCGCGGAACATCTCGGGCAGCGACTCGAAGCGGGTCAGATCCGCCACCATCTGGGTGAGCATCACCTCGCTGGCCCACAGCTTCCAGGTCGCCGTGCTGCCCTTGAGCTCATCGATCAGCCACTGCTTCTGCGGCGTGCCCAGCATGGTCACGCCCGACTCGGCCTCCAGCGGATCGAAGCCCGACTTGAGCACGAACTGCCGCGCCCCGAGCGACGAGTTCGGCTCCAGCTTGCCCAGGTTGAAGTTGGCCGGCCCCTCGGGCACCACGTGGTCGTCGCGGTAGCTGCGCAGATCCGTCAGCACCAGATCGGCGTGCCGGCCGAACCGCAGGCGCCGGTAGATGCGCAGATCGTTGGGGAACTGGGCCTGCGCGTTGCGCTCCAGATCCGCCGGCATGTACTCGAACCACGCCTGGTTGGCGGCGGTGCGCCGGCCGGTGTCCTGCTCGTCGCCCTCGGCCTCGTTGAAGTGGGTCGCGTGGTCCTGCCAGCAGTCATCGGCGAACTCGTGGTCATCCCAGATGGCCACGAAGGGATACAGCGCGTGCACCTGCTGCAGCTTGGGATCGGCCTTGTACTGCCGGTACAGGCCCCGGTAGTCGGCCAGGGTCAGCGCGGCGCGGCCCGTCTCGCTGATGGACAGGCCGTCCACCAGGGTGACCTGCCGGCCGCCCTCGTCCTGGAACCGCGCGTCGCCGGCCGTCTCGTAGATGTAGTCGCCGAGGAACAGCACGAAGTCGAGGTCGGCCTCGGTCTCGGCCAGCACCTGCCACGCGTGGTAGTAGCGCCCGTTGAAGTCCTGGCAGCTCGCCATCGCGAAGCGCACGGGCACGTCGGCGTCCGCCGCCGGCGCGGTCTTGGTGCGCCCCGTGGGCCCGCTGATGCCCTCGGCCGCGAAGCGGTACCAGTAGTGGGTGTAGGCCGACAGCCCCGTCACCTTCATGCGCAGCGTGTGGTCCGTCTCGGGGCCCACCACCAGCTCGCCGGTGGCCACGATGTCGGTGAAGCCCTCATCGCTCGCCACCTCATAGGCCACGGGCACGGCGGCGCTGGCGTCGGCCGGCGCGATGCACGTCCACAGCACCACGCTCTCGGGCGTGGGATCGCCCGACGCCAGCCCCAGCGGGAACACCCGCGCCACGTCCTCGGGCGTCTGCACCGGCCCCGGATCTTCGGCGTCGTCGCAGCCCGCGAGGGCGCCGGAGAGCGTGGTCGCGGCGGTGCTGGCCACCACGATGCGCATGAAGTCTCGTCGATGAAGCCGCTGGCTCATGGTCCCCCTGGTGCGCCGGGATGACGGGCCGGCCGCGGGCTCCGTCATGCCACGGGCGGGCCGACCGGGTCGAGCCGTTGCACCGACCCCCGCCGATCCCCAACATGGGCGCGTCATCGAACCGGGAGCCCCCATGACTCGACCCCTTGCTTTGCAGGCCCTCACCGCCGCCGCGCTGCTGTTCACCGCCACCGCCTGCGTCAGCGGCGACGGGGGTGGCGGCGACACCGACGGCGGCCTGAGCGCGGCCGGGGGCGCCGGCGGCGCGGGTGGCGCCGGCGGGGCGGGCGGTGCGCCCCCCATCACCGACACCGATCCCCCCTGCGCCGAGCACCGCCTCGCCCTCAACACCCCCTGGCGGGGCACCAGCGCGGGCGCGGGCGACGACGAGGGCCCCGCCGGCTGCGGCATGGGGAGCACCCAGGGCGGCGAGGACCTGATCTTCCTGTTCACGGCCCCCAGCGCGGGCCGCTACGCCTTCAGCACCGCGGGCTCCAGCTTCGACACCGTGCTCCACGCCCGGGCCACCTGCGGCGGCGACGTGGTGGGCTGCAACGACGACGACGGCGACACCACCTCGGCGCTGACCCTGGAGCTAGCGGCGGCGGAGTCCGTGCTGCTGGTGGTCGACGGCTTCAACCGCGCCACCGGCGACGTGGTGATGACCGCCACCGGCACCGAGTCAGCCTGCGACGACGGCGTCGACAACGACGGCGACGGCGACGTGGACTGCGCCGATCTCGACTGCGTGCTCACCTGCGAGGATCCCGACGACTGGCCCGCCGACTGGGCCCAGCTCGAGGAAGACATGCTCGTCGCCACCAACGCCGCCCGCGCGGCCGGCGCCACCTGCGGCCCCTACAACGGCGAGCCCGCCGTGGAGTTCCCGCCCGCGCCGGCGCTCACCATGGCCCACCTGCCCCGGCTGGCGTCCCGGCTGCACAGCCGCGACATGGCCACCCAGAACTACTTCGAGCACGAGGGCCTGGACGGCCGCACCCCCTTCGACCGCATGCGCGACGTGGGCTTCGCGGGCATGCAGCCCTGGGGCGAGAACCTGGCCGCCGGCAACCCCACGGCCGAGGCCGCGGTGAACGGCCTGATGAACAGCCCGGGCCACTGCCGCAACATCATGAACGCCAGCTATCGGGTGGTGGGCCTGGGCTACGCCTACGACCGCGCCAGCATGTACGGACACTACTGGACCCAGAACTTCGCGGGCGGCGAGTAGGCGCGGCGCGCCCGGTCCGCAGGGCGGGGCGAGCCCCGAGGCAGGGGCGCGCCGATCTCGGCTCAGCGGGGGGCGACGGCCTTCACGGGCGCGCGCTTCGCCTTGATCTTCACCGCGTCGCGGATGGGGGTCTTGGGATCCTTGGGCTGGGTGTTGATGACCTGCTGGCCGGCGCTGCTGCAGGGCGCGGTCTTGTCGTGCTGGCAGGCGCAGGCGGCGTCGGCGTCCGCCGAGCTCAGCGCGCCGACGTAGAGCACGTGGGTCGTGCCGCCCAGGCAGCTGCCGCAGGTGTGGGTCTGGCCGTTCAGCGAACACTGGCCGCCGCCGCTCTTGCAGAAGTTGCTGGTGCAGTTGGGCGCAGCGACAGCGACAGACGAGAACAGCAGGGCGACGGCGGTGGCGGCGAAGGCAGACAACAGAGTCTTCATGGGATGCTCCAGGTGAGTGTGGACCGCCCGCCGCGACACCCCATGTGTCTGCGGTCGGTGGTCGCCTGGGTCATGCACCCCTGACCCGCCGCCCCTTTTTCGGGCGCTCGCACTTTTTCTGGCCCGCCGCGCACGACCCGCCGCTGACCACCCCAGGGATCAGGTCACCGCGCGCATGCCGGGGGCCTCGCGGCCCGAGGACGCCACGTACTCGTCATAGGGGCCGCCGTAGGCGTGGGGCCCCTCGGCGGTCAACTCGAGCACCCGGTTGGCCACCGCCCGCAAGAACGATCGATCGTGGGACACGAACACCAGCGTGCCCTCGTAGTTCGCCAGCGCCCGCACCAGCGCGCGCTTGGTGGCCACGTCGAGGTGGTTGGTGGGCTCATCGAGCACCAGCACGTTGGGCGCGTCGAAGAGGATCTTGAGCAGCGCCACCCGCGCCAGCTCGCCGCCGGACAGCACGCTGACGGGCTTGTCCATGTCGTCGCCCTGGAACCCGAAGGCCGCCCCCGCGTTGCGCAGCACGCCGATGCCCACCGTGCGGGTGTGCGCCTGCAAGGTCGACAGCACCGTCTCGTTCGGGTCCAGCGTCTCCATCTGGTGCTGGGCGAAGTAGCCCAGGGTCACGTTGGCCCCCAGCACGCACTGGCCGCTGTCGGGGGCCACCACCCCCGCCATCATCTTGAGCAGCGTGGTCTTGCCGGCGCCGTTCTCGCCCATCACGGCCCAGCGCTCGCCGCGGCGGATCACCAGGCTCAGGTCGTCGTGCACCACCCGCGGCCCGTACACCTTGCGCACGTGCTGCACCTTGATGGCGTCCTCGCCCGAGCGCGCCGGCGTCTTGAAGTCGAAGGTGCGCTCCACGATGCGGCGCGGCGGCGCCACCCGCTCGATCTTGTCGAGCTTCTTCACCCGGCTCTGCACCTGCGCCGCCTTGGCCGCCTGGGCCTTGAAGCGGTCGACGAAGCGCATCTCCTTTTGCAGCATGGCCTGCTGGCGGGCGTAGGCGGCCTCGCGGCGGGCGGCCTCCTCGGCGCGGGCGGCCTCGTAGAAGGCGTAGTCGCCGGTGTAGCTGTTGAGGCTGCCGCCATCGATCTCGACGATGCGCTGCACCACGCGGTCCATGACGTCCCGGTCGTGGCAGGTCATCAGCACCGCGCCGCTGTAATCGCGCAGGAACTGCTCCAGCCACAGGATCGACTCGATGTCGAGGTAGTTGGTGGGCTCGTCCAGCAGCAGCGCGTCGGGCTGGGCCAGCAGGATGCGGGCCAGGGCCACGCGCATCTTCCAGCCGCCCGACAAGCGGCCCACGTCCCCCGCCACCTGGTCGGGGGCCAGGCCCAGCCCGGCCAGGATCGCCTGCGCCCGGGCCTCGAGCTCGTAGCCGCCCAGATCCTGGAAGCGCGCCTGCACCTCGCCGTAGCGCGCGAGCACCTGCTCGAAGTCAGCACCCGGCTCGCTGAGCTTCGCCTCGAGCTCATGCAGCGCGTGGCCCAGATCGGCCACCTCGCCCGCGCCGGCCACCGTCTCCTCGAGCACGGTGCGGCCCTGCATGTCGCCCACGTCCTGGCGGAAGTAGCCGATGGACAGGGTCTTGGGCCGCGACACCACCCCGTCGTCGGGGGCCTCCTCGCCGGCGATCAGCCGGAACACGGTGGACTTGCCGGCCCCGTTGGGCCCCACGAGCCCGACCCGCTCGCCGGGGTTGAGCTGGAAGGACGCGTCGATGAACAGGACCTGTCCACCGTACTGCTTGGTGATGTTTGTCAGCGCGATCATCAAAAGGTCCCGTGGCAGGGGGCGTGGCCCGGTGAGGGGTGGCGGGCTCAGGCGTCCCGGGGCGCGGTGCGCCGCGCGAACATCAAGAAGCCGGTGTGGGCGATCATCTGGTTCTCGGGCCGCACGGAGCGGGTGGTGACCTTCCAGCGCCGCTCCAGGATCTCCATGGCCTTGAACTCGATGAAGCCGCCCACCCGGTACAAGGCCTCGGCGGTCTCCTGCATCTGCTGCGTCGTCGGCACGTACATGGCCACGCCGCCGCCGGGCTTGACCACCTCTTTGCAGTGCGGCAGCACCCGCCAGGGCTCGGGCAGATCGAGCACCACGCGGTCCACCTGCGCCTCGCGGATGCCGTCGTAGATGTCGACCTCCTCGTACACCGTGTGGTTGGGCGTCTCGCCCATGGCCTGCGCGATGTTGCGCTTGGCCCGCACGATGGCGTCCGGCACCCGCTCGTAGGTGTACAGGCGCCCGGTGGGGCCGATCGCCCGCAGCAGCGCGATGGACAGCGCCCCGGAGCCCAGGCCGGCCTCCACCACGGTCAGGCCCGGGTAGATGTCGCCGTGCAGCAAGATGGCCGCGGCGTCCTTCGGGTACACGATGGCCGCGTGCCGCGGCATGCTCAGGGCGTGATCCTCGTAGGTCGCCGACAGCACCTCGAACCGCTTGCCCTTGGGGCTCAGGGCCGTGCAGCCGTCGGGGCGCCCGATCAGATCGTCGTGGGCCAGGTAGTGCCCCTTGAAGTCCACGGTGCGCCCGGGGGTGAGCACCACGTACTTGCGCTGGGTGCGCTCGTTGATGATGACGACCGGCTGGCCGGCGCGCAGCAGCGGGAAGGTCTCGGGATCGGCCACGGCTGCCTCCTTTGGGGGCGCAGCAGATACCACGAACCGCCGGGCGCTCACACCCCGTGCATCCCCCGCGCGGGTGATGCATCTTGCCCGCCATGGCCAACCGCAACCCCTTGGGCGAGGTCGAGCGCGTCGGCGCGCCCCGCAGCCTCTGGACCGACATCTACGCGGTGCTCATCGAGCGCTCGTGGATCCACCTGCTCGGGCTGTTCACCACCCTGTTCCTGGTGGTCAACGCGGCCT
>JAUHVS010000107.1 GCA_030424955.1 bacterium
CGAGATCTACCGGGCGATGGTGCGCGAGGCCGAGGTCATGCAGGAGTCCCTGGTGCGCATCGCGGTGCACCCGCGGGTGGCGCAGACCCTGCTGGACGAAGAGGCGTCGATGCTCGAGGAGCTGGCCGGGCGGCTCGACAAGCGCTTCATCATCGAGCCGCGGCCGGACTTCCACCTGGAGCAGTACGAGTTCGGCGTGGACAGCGAGATCACGCCCTTCGCGGCGGGCATGGTGGAGGTGGGCGCAGGCCCCGACGGGCCAGCGCCGCACCCACACTGAGCGGGCCCCGGCTGGCCCGGGCCGCCCGGATCAGCGCAGGCCGGCCACCAGATCGCGCACGGTGCGCGGCCCGCCGTAGATGAACCCCGTATAGAGCTGCACCAGATCGGCGCCGGCGTCCCGCAGGGCCTGCGCGTCGGCCGCGGTGCGCACGCCGCCCACGCCCACCAGCGGCCGATCGGGCCCGATGCGCTGCCGCACCCGCGCCACCACCTGCCGGGCCCGCGCCGCCAGCGGCGCCCCCGAGAGCCCGCCGTTGCCGATGCCGTCGAGGGTGGCCTGGGGGGTGGTCAGCGTGCTGCGGTCCACGCTGGTGTTGGTGGCCGTGAAGCCGGTGACGCCGGTGTCCAGGGCGCAGTCCACCACGGCGTCCAGGGTGGCGTCGGGCAGGTCGGGCGACAGCTTCACCAGCAGGGGCCGCTCGGGGGCCACGGCGGGGCGGATCGCCGCCAGCAGCGGGGCCAGCAGGTCGGGGGCCTCGAAGGTGCGCCCGTCGCCCGAGTTGGGGCACGAGATGTTGATGACCATCACGTCGGCCAGGGCCTGCAGGGCCGTCACCGAGGCCACGTAGTCGGCGATGGCCGCGTCGCCGCACAGCGCGGCGTCGTGGGTCTTGGCCACGTTGACGAACAGCGGCACCGGCAGGCCGCGGGCCCGCAGGGCGGTGATCCGGGTGGCGACGGCGGCCGCGCCCTCGTTGTTGAGGCCCATGCGGTTGATCAGCGCGCCGTCCGCCGGCAGCCGGAACAGCCGGGGGCGCGGGTTGCCCGCGGCCGGCCGCGCGGTGACCGAGCCCACCTCGATGAAGGCGAAGCCCAGGGCGGCCAGGGCGTGCACGTGGGCGGCGTTCTTGTCGAAGCCCGCGGCCAGCCCGATGGGGTGGACGAAGTCGAGGCCCATCACCTGCAGGGGCTGGGGCGCCGGGCGGGTGTGCCAGCGCAGGGCGGCGCCGAGGCCGGGCACGGCGAGGGCGGCGTGGAGCCCGCTCAGCGCCGCGTGGTGGGCGGTCTCGGGGGCCAGGCGGAACAGCAGCGGGCGCAGCAGCGAGTACAGCATGGGCCCGGTCTAGATCATCGCGAGGCGCGGGTCCAGGGGCCGAGGCGCCCCGCCGCCCGGATCAGTCGGCGGCCTGCAGCACGCTCCACGGGAACATGCCGCCGCAGCCGCCGTTGGCGGGGTCGGTGTCGTCGGGCGCGGGGGCCGCCGCGGCGTCCTCGGCGGTGTCGGCGTCGAAGGCGCTCTGGCAGAAGTAGAGCGTGCCGTCGGCGCCGGTGGTCCAGTTGAAGCGGCTGAACTTATCGGGGCTGAAGGCGTTGGCGCTGTCGTTGAGGGCCACCATCCAGCCGGCGTCGGCGTCGTAGGCCTGCATCCAGTGCCAGCTCGCGTCGGCGCCCTCGCCCTGCTTCCAGAACGCCGTCGAGATCTGGTGCGCGCCGCCGAAGTTGTCGGTGTAGCGCCCGGCGAGGTCGAGGCCGGGCACCAGGGCGGTCCAGGGGAAGCCGTTGCAGCCGGTGGCCGGATCGCCGCTGTCGGCCGCGGGGGTGGCGGCGGCGGCGGCGGCGGTCTCGGCGTCGAAGGCGGTCTGGCAGTACCAGAAGCCGCCCTCGGCCCGCGCCGCGTAGTCGAAGCGGCTGTACAGGCCCGGGCTGTAGTCGTTGCTGTCGGCGTTGCGGGCCACCAGCCAGCCGGCGTCGGTCTGCTCGAAGTCGAAGCGGGCCGCGTTGCCGCCCATCACGAGGATCCACTGGCTGTCGTCGATGAAGTGGCCGCCGCCGAAGTCATCGGCCCAGTCGCCGACGAGGGCAGGGGGATCGAGGGGCCCGGGGCCCATGCCGCCCGCGCCGCCTGCGCCGCCCGCGCCGCCTGCGCCGCCCATGCCGCCTACGCCACCTGCGCCGCCCATGCCGCCTTCGCCGCCGGCGCCGCCTTCGCCGCCTTCGCCGCCCATGCCGCCTACGCCACCTGCGCCGCCCATGCCGCCTTCGCCGCCGGCGCCGCCCTCGCCGCCGGCAGCACCCACACCGCCGGCGCCGCCTGCGCCGCCCATGCCGGCCACGCCCTGATCGGCGCTGGCGTCGGCCTCGTCATCACACCCGCTGGCCATGCCCAGCGCGCCACACAGCGCCAAGGCGCTCATCCATCGCGTCGTCATCTCGATCTCCCGGGTTCGCCGGCGCATGCTTGTGCAGGCCCCCCGGATGGGGCAAGAGGGTTGAACAGATCCTTGGACAAAACCTCGATAGCCCCCGGATGAGGTCTCCCGTGCGCTGGACCCTCTGCCTCTGGCTCGTCGGCCTCCTCGGGGCGGGCTGTCGGTCGCCCACGCCGCCTGAGGCGCCCCGCCCCCGTGCAGCGGGCGCGCCCGTGCTCGACGACCTGGGCCGCGCGGTCCCTCGCCCGGGGCCGGGCGCCCGGGTGCTCTCCCTCGCGCCGGGCAACACCGAGCTGCTCTTCGCGCTGGGCCTGGGCGCGCAGGTGGTAGGCCGCACCGACGCCTGCGACGCCCCCCCGGCCGCCGCCCGTGTGCCCAGCGTGGGCAGCCTGTTCCCGCCCGATCTGGAGCGGGTGTGGGCCACGCGGCCCCAGGCGGTGCTGATGATCGAGGGGCACACCGCCCTGCGAGAGGGCCTCGTCGCCCGCGGCGTGCCGGTGTTCGTGCTGCAGCCCCGCACGGTGGCGGGCGCCCTTGAGAGCTTCGCGCGGGTGGGCCGCTGGCTGGACGCCGAGCCCGCAGCCCAGCGGCTGGTGGCGCGGCTGACCCGCGAGCTGGCAGCGGTGACCGCCGGCCTGCCGGCGCAGCGACCGCGGGTGTTCTACGTGGTCTGGCCCGACCCCCTCACCACCCCCGGGCCGCGCACCTTCCTGGCCGACGTCATCCGCCAGGCGGGGGGTCAGCTCGCCGCGCCGACCCTCGCCGAGGACTGGCCGCGCTTCCCGCTGGAGCAGCTCGCCGCGGCGGATCCCGACGTGCTGCTCGTGCCCTCATCGGCGGTGGCCCAAGGCCCTGGCTTCCGCGGCCTGCGGGCCGTCCGCACAGGGCACGCGGTGGTGGTGCCCGACGCCGATCTGCTCACCCGCACCGGCCCGCGGCTGGTGGCCGGCGTGGCCTGGCTGGCCGGCGCCCTGCACCCGCGGGCCACGCGGTGACCCGCCGCAGCGCCCAGGGGCTGATGGCGCTGCTCGCCCTGGGGGCGGCCGCGCTGCTGGGGCTGGCGTGGGGCTCGCTGTCCATCGGGCCCGGCGCGGTGCTCGACGCCCTGCGCGGCCACGCCCGCGAGCCGCTGCACGCCCTGGTGGTGTGGGAGCTGCGCCTGCCCCGGGTGTGCCTGGGGGCGGGGGTGGGCGCCGCCCTGGCCCTCGCCGGCGCCGCGCTGCAGGGGCTGTTCCGCAACCCGCTGGCCGATCCGTATGTGCTCGGCGTGTCCGCCGGCGGCGCTTTGGGGGCGGCGCTCGCCCTGGTCGCGGCCATCCCCTGGCCGGTGCCCCTGGCGGCGCTGGCGGGCGCGGGCCTGTCGGCCCTGGCGGTGTACGGGCTGGCCCGGCAGGGCACGGGGCTGCCCCTGGCCGCGGTGCTGCTGGCCGGCGTCGCCGTGGGGCTCACCCTGTCGTCGGCGCTGACGCTGGTGCTGCTCCAGGCGGGCAGCCAGGCGGGGGACGTGCTGGCCTGGCTGATGGGCTCGCTGGCCGGCAAGGGCTGGGGGCCCGTGGCCTGGGTGGGCGGCGCCGTGGGGCTGGGGGGCGCGGCGCTATGGGCCCTGGGCCCCGCCCTGGACGCGCTGGGCCTGGGTGAGGACGTGGCCGCGGGCCTGGGCGTGCGGGTGGAGCCCGTGAAGCTGGCGGCCTTGGCCGTGGCCGCTGGGCTGACCGCGGCGGCGGTGGCGTTCACCGGGTTGATCGGCTTCGTGGGCCTGCTGGTGCCCCACGCGGCCCGCTGGCTGGCGCGCGGCGGGGGCTACCGGGTGCAGCTCCCGCTGGCGGCGGCGCTGGGGGCGACGACCTTGCTGGTGGCGGACGCGGTGGCGCGGGCGGTGCCGGCCGGGGAGTGGCCGGTGGGGGTGGTGACGGGGCTGATCGGCGGGCCGCTGTTCCTGGCGCTGCTGCGGCGGGTCAGCGGGCCGGCTCGCTGAGCACCTTCACGCCGGCGGGTGGGGTGAAGGTGAAGCCGGCGTCGGGCAGGCCGGCGTTGGTCACCACGTCCGAGAACACCAGGTGGTTGGTGTTGCCCACCGGGTCGATGACCGTGCTCGCGAGCACCGCGAAGCGCTGCGGGTCGACCTCCAGCCGCAGGGCCTGGTACTCGCCGGCGTCCCGCTTGGGGATCAGCTCCAGCACCTTGTGGCCGTCGGCGGTGTCGGGCAGCAGCGTGGCGTTGAACTCGTCGGTGAGCTTGCCCTCGCCGCTCATGAACGACAGGGCGACGGGCAGCTGGGCGCTCTTGAGGTCGCGCTTGAAGACCTGGGCCTGCTCGGGCTCGTAGACCCACAGGGTGGCGCCGTCGGCCACGAAGACCTTCACCTCGGGGGTGAGGTAGTCCCAGCGCATCTTGCGCTTCTTCTTGAAGAACACCTTGCCGGTGGAGCGCTGCTTCCGGTTGTAGATCTTATAGGTGTAGGTCTGCTCGAAGGTGGCCTTCATGTCCTGCGCGTCGGCGTAGAAGGCCTGCACGCCCTCCACCACGGCGGCCACCGCGGCGTCGGGGGCCGGCGCGGGGGGCGCGGCCTTCGGGGTGGGCGCGCCCGCAGGCTGGGCGACCGGGGCGCCGGGCAGGGCCGTGAGGGCCAGGGTGGCGGCGGTGAAGATCTGCAGGGCGCGGCGCATGGAGCCTCCGGGAGCCAATGAACGCGGGACTGTGGCCACCGCGGCGCGATGGCGTCAAGCACGGCCCGGGCGACGGGCCGGGGGGGGCTCGATTCACCCGTGACCTGATTGACTCACCTGGGCTTCCCACCTATGTAGTGAGCATGTCACAGGACCACTCCATCGAGAGCCTGCCCCCCGAGCGCGACGCGGTGGACGACCGCGAGCACACCGTCGAGGTGCGGGTGGGCGAGATCGGCGCCATCCAGATCGAGAAGTGCGAGCTGGTGGTCACCGAGGGGCCCGATCAGGGCCGCACGCTGGTGCTCGACAAGTCCATCGTGCGCATCGGCACCAACGAGAAGAACGACCTGGCGCTGGGCGACAACACGGTGAGCCGGTTTCACTGTGAGATCAGGCTGGTGGGCGACGAGTACCTGCTGGTGGATCGCTCGTCGACCAACGGCACCTGGATCGGCCCGCTGCGGGTGGTCGAGGCCGCGCTGTACCCCGACGCCGAGATCAGCGTGGGCAACACCACCCTGCGCTTCGTGCCCCTGGTGGAGCACGTCGAGGTGCTGCCCTTCGCGGGCAGCCGCTACGGCGACATGGTGGGCAGCGCGCCGCGCATGCGCGAGGTCTACGGCGTGCTCGACAAGGTCGCGCCCAGCGAGCTGAGCGTGGTGGTCGAGGGCGAGACGGGCACCGGCAAGGAGCTGGTGGCGCGGGCCCTGCACCAGCACAGCCGCCGCAGCGCGGGGCCGCTGGTGATCTTCGACTGCTCGGCGTTCCCCGAGAACCTGCTCGAGAGCGAGCTGTTCGGCCACGAGAAGGGGGCCTTCAGCGGCGCCCACCGCACCCACAAGGGCGTGTTCGAGCGGGCCGAGGGCGGCACGGTGTTCTTCGACGAGCTGGGCGAGATGACCCTCGCCCTGCAGCCCAAGTTCCTGCGCGCGCTCGAGAGCGGCGAGGTGCGGCGGGTGGGCGGCGAGCGCACCATCAAGACCGACGTGCGGGTGGTGGCCGCCACCAACCGCGACCTGTCGCAGATGGTGGAGGAGGGGCGGTTCCGCCGCGACCTGTACTACCGGCTGGCGAAGGTGCGGGTGCAGCTGCCGCCCCTGCGGGCGCGGGTGTCGGACCTGGACCTGCTGGCGCACTTCTTCCTGGAGGCCCTGCGCGAGCGCGGCGGCCGGCCCCTGGCCCGGCGCTTCAGCGAGGACGCCCTGGGGCTGATGCGCACCTACGACTGGCCGGGCAACGTGCGCGAGCTGCGCAACGTGGTGGAGCGGGCGTCGGCCTTCTGCGAGGCCGAGGAGATCGGCGTCGAGGATCTGCCCGGGGATCTGCAGGCCCGCATGGGCCGCCCCCTGCGCGACGCCCGCGCCGGCTCGTCGGTGGACATCGAGCCCGGCACCGGCCTGAAGGAGGCCAAGGAGCTGATGGTGGCGCGCTTCGAGCGCGACTACCTGATGGACATGCTGGAGCGCCACGACATGAACATCAGCCAGGTGGCCCGCGAGGCGGGCATCGACCGCCGGCACGTGTACCGGCTGATGAAGAAGCACGACATCACCCTGCCCGACCGATGAGCCCGCGGCGGACCGAGGGCGCCGCGCGCCTGCGAGCGCCGCTGCGCGCGGCGTGGCTGCTGGGGCTGCTGGCCCCGGCCGTGGCGAGCGCGGCCCTGGTGCTGCCGCCCCTGCCGGCGGGCCAGCTGCGCACCGACGCCTACTTCCAGGACTGGCAGGCCGCCGAGCCGCTGCGGGTGCTGCCCGTGCAGGGCGCGTGCGACAGCGCCGACTTCGCGCCCACGGTGCAGCTCGCCTTCGACGGCACCCACCTGCGCTTCGCGGTGCAGGTGCGCGACGAGCGCTTCGTGCCCGGGGCCGCCACGGGGGACCGGCTGCGCCTGAAGGCCCGGCTGCCCAGCGGGCGCCGGCGTACGCTGGAGGTGCTGCTCAACGATCTGGAGCCGCCCAAGGCCGCGCGCCTGATGCTGGACGGCAAGCCCTACCGCCGCGGGGAGATCGCGGCGACCGCCCGCCGAGACGGCTGGGCGGTGGAGGGCAGCTGGCCGCTGGCGGATCTGCCGGGGGTGGACGGCACGCCCTTCGCGCTGGCGGTGGTGCTCGAGGACGCCGACGCCGATCCCACCCAAATCGAGGCGGTGTGCGCCACCGCGGCGCTGGGCCCGGACGGCTTCCCGCAGGCCCCGACGGTGGACCTGGGCGGCCTGTCGGGCTTCGAGGCCGCCTTCCTGGACGAGCGCCCCGGGGCGGTGCTCAGGCGGGCCCAGGGCAACCTGGCGGGGGACCGCACGGCGGAGCTGGCGCTGCTCACCGACAAGGACCTGATGGTGGCCGGCCACGCGCTGCCGGGGGGCGTCGCGGGCTTCGTCTATTTCAGCCACGGCTGGCCCATGGGCACCACGGTGTCGCGCTTCGAGCTCACCGAGCTCGACGGGCAGCCGGGCCTCGACATCCTGCTGGTGCGCCAGAGCTGGCTGGTGCCCGACGAGACCCGGGTGGACGTGGCCGAGGTCTATCGGATGGACGGCACGACCCTGCGCCGCACCTTCGCGGCCCAGCTGGCCGAGCACGCGCCCCCCCTGAAGGCCGACGCGCTGGCCCGCCTGCAGATCGCGGGGGCCCGCGGCGCCCGGCAGCTGTGGGTGCACCCGGCGAAGGTCACGGGCTTCAACCCGGGCAACGTCATCGATCTGAGCGATGGCGGGCGGGCCTTCTGGCCCCTGCCCTGGCCCTGGGCCACCCGGCGCCCGGTGCGCTACCAGTGGCGCGGCGACGCCTGGGCGCCCAACCCGGCGCGCTGATCGGGCGGGCTGCGGCCGGCCCCCGGGGCCCCTCGCTCAGCGACCCCTGACCACGAGCCTCAAAGGATGGGACGGGCCCGCCAGTAAGGGCCCTCGCCGCGCTGCGTCCCGGGGAGGGCGCGCGGCGTCCGAGGGGCGTCCCGGGGGGGAAGCATCTCGACCATCCGAAGGAATAAGAACTTGGTAGGTATGGGCGTTCCTCACTACAGTGACCCCGGGGTTGGGACGGATAAGGTGGGCGTCATGCGCTACTGCCCGCGCTGTCGAACACGATACCCCGGGGATCAGACGGTCTGCCCCCGGGACAACACCGCGCTGGCGCCCGATCCGCTGCTGGGTTGGGTGGTCGCGCGCCGACGCCTCGACGCCGTCATCGGCGAGGGCGCGCAGGCGGTGGTGTACCGGGCGACCCACGTCGAGCTGCACCGCGAAGAGGTCGTCAAGATCCTCAAGAACCGCTCCGGCAACCTGAGCCCCGAGCGGTTCGCCCGCGAGGCCCGGGTGCTGGCCAGCATGTCCACCGAGCACGTGGTGCACGTGCACGACTACGGCCAGACCGCCGACGGCGAGCACTTCCTGGTGATGGAGCTGGTGCGGGGCGAGTCCCTGCGGGCGATCATGGAGCGCGACGGCCCGCTGCCGCTGGCCCGCGCCCTGAACATCGTCGAGCAGCTCTGCCTGGGCCTCGCCGAGGCCCACCGGCTGGGGGTCATCCACCGCGACCTCAAGCCCGACAACGTGCTGCTGGAGGGCCGCAAGGGCGCCAGCGAGCGGGTGAAGATCGTCGACTTCGGCATCGCCCACGACCGCAAGGTGGGGCTCACCCTGCCCGGGCGCATCTTCGGCACGCCGGGCTACCTCGCCCCGGAGCAGCTGCGCGGGCTGGCCCTGGACAGCCGCGCCGATCTGTTCGCCGTGGGCGTGCTGCTCTACGAGATGCTCGCGGGCTTCAACCCCATCGCCGTCGAGGGCGCGAACCCCGCCGAGCTGCTCACGGCCATCGCCCACCGCCTGACCACGCCGGTCGCGCCCCTCAGCACGGTGGTGCACGGGCTGGCCCCCGAGGTGGACACCTTCGTCAGCAGCCTGGTGGCCCTGGAGCGCAACGACCGCCCCGACGACGCGGGGGCGGTGGCCCTGCGGGCCGCTGAGCTGCGCTACACGGTGGCGGGCGCGGCGGCGGCGGCGCCCGAGCTGAAGGCCCTCACCGACGAGCTGTCGGAGCAGGCCATCGTGCTGGCCGCCGAGCGGGTGGCCGTCGAGGGCCGGATGCGCGCCCTGGCCCGCAAGGAGCAGGCCATCGAGGTCGCGCACCACCGGCTCATGGAGGAGGCCTCGCGGCCGCCCATGGCGGTGCCGCCGGCCATGACCCCGCCCGACAGCCAGGGGGGCCTGGGGGTCTACCCCGGCGGCCTGCTGCGCCAGGACACCCCGTCGGGGGTGCACCCCCACCCGGGCCTGCTGCCCCCGCAGGGCGCCCGGCCCGTGGACCCGAGCGCCTATGGGGGCGGGGGCCACGAGGGCTCGTCGAGCGGGCTGTACGACGGATCGTCGAGCGGGCTGTACGCGGTGCCCACGGGCGACGGGTCGAGCGCCGGGCACTACGCGGGCGCGCGGGCCCAGCACCCGAGCCCGGCGGTGTACCGGCACCCGCCGGTGTCGCAGCCGCCCCAGGCGGTGTCGCCCCCGGGGGGGCCGCGCCGCGACTGGGCGAGCGTGGTGATGGCGGTGGGGCTGGTGGTCGCGCTCACCGCCGCGCTGGCCGTGCTGCTGATCATCGCGTTCGATGGCACCCAGCGGGGGCAGCCGGTGCCGACGGCGCCGGCGAGCGTGGCGGGGCCGGCCCCGCGCACCGGGCCCGGCGCGCCGGCCGTGGGCCCGGGCGCGCCGGCGGCGCCCGCCAGCGCGATGGTGGCGAACTCCGAGTAGGGCGGCACCGGCCGCCGCCCTGGGGGTTGGGTGGCTGGCCGCGGGGCCTACTGGCTGTCGTAGGGGTGCACGGTCACCGCCGCGACGCCGGGCAGCGCGGCCACCGCGTCGCGCACGTCGGGGGCGGAGCACACGATCACAGCGAGCAGGTCCTGGGCGCTCAGCCGGCGCTTGAGCGCGTCGCGCACCATCGCCGGCGTCAGCTCGGCGAGCAGCGTGGGCCACCGCTCGGGGTAGTCCCGGGGGCGGCCCAGCAGCACGGCCTGGGTCTGCTGCGCCGCGCGGGCGCCGGCGGTCTCCTGGGTGAAGGCCCAGGCGTTGCGCAGGTAGCCGCGGGCGAACTCGATCTCGTCGTCCGACAGCCCCTCGTCGATGAGCCGCTGGTACTCCGACATGAGCAGCGCCAGCGTCTCGGGGATGTCCTTCGCCTCGGGGGCGGCGCTCAGCACCACGTACCCGCCCACCCGGTCGGTGGCCAGCCGCGCGTAGGCGCCGTAGCTCAGGCCCCGCTTGACCCGCACCTCTTGCATGAGCCGGGCGGTGAAGGTGCCGCCGAAGGCGAGCATGGCCACGTGCACGGCGGCCCAGTCGGGATCGGCCGCGTCCACGCTGCGGTGGCCCAGCACGATCTGGCCCTGGGACCGATCGGCCTTGTCGATCAGCGCCACCTGCACGCCCTCCGGCGTGGCGGGCGCAGGGAACCGACCCCAGTCGAGGGGATCGCCCTCCGGCATGCCCATGCGCAGCGGCGCCAGCAGCGCCTCCAGCGCGGCCCGCTCCACCTGGCCGGCCGCCGACAGCACCAGCCGGGCGTTGGTGTAGGTGCGTGCGTAGTGGGCGGTCACGTCGGCGAGGGTGAGGTGGGCCAGCTCGTCGCGGCGGCCGTGGGTGCCGTAGCCGAAGGGGTGGTCGGGGTACAGCAGCCGGCGGTACCACACCCGCGCGAGGCTGCTGTCGTCGTCCAGATCGGACTCCACCTCGGCCAGCATCTCGCGCTTGACCTTCTCGACCTCCTCGGCGGCGAAGGCGGGCTCCAGCAGGATCTCGGTGAGCAGCGCCACGAAGGCGGGCAGGTGGCGGGCCAGCAGGGTGGCGCCCACGCCCACGGCGTAGCGCTGGGTGCTGGTGTACAGCTCGGTGCCCAGGGCCTCGATGGCCTCCTCCAGCTCGGCGCGGCCGCGGCGCTTCGTGCCCCGCAGCAGCATGCGGTTGGTGAGCTCGCTCAGGCCGGCCTTGCCCGGCGGATCGAAGGGCGGGCCGCCGGCGAAGTGCAGGCTGAGCTGGACGAGGGGCAGCGAGGGCTGTTCGACGAGGATCACGGGGGGACCTCCGCGGGGGGCCGGGGGCGGGGGGTTGGGATCGAGGGGGGCGGGCGGCTGCACAGCGGGGGCTGCCAGGGCGCCCACCAGCCAGAAGGCGGTGAGGGGCATCATCGCGCCAGCCCGTGCAGGCGGGCGGCGGTGTCGGAGAACTCGGCGCGCTCGGTGGGGCCCTGGCGCAGGAAGGCCTCGAGGGCAGCCTCGCGGGCCAGGCCGGCGTCGGCGTCGGGATCGGCGCCCGGGCTGTAGGCGCCCACGGCCAGCAGATCGGCCTGGCGGGCCAGCCCGGCGAGCTGGCGGCGCACCCGGGCGGCGGCCTGGGCCTGCCCCGGGGGCACCACGTCGGCCATGCAGCGGCTGACGCTGGCCACGGGATCAACGGCGGGGAAGCGCCCGGCGGCGGCGAGGCGGGGGTCCAGCACCAGGTGCCCGTCGAGCAGCGCCCGGGCCTCCTCGGCGACCGGATCGTCCACGCCGCCGGCCTCGGTGAGCACGGTGTAGACGGCGGTCAGGGTGCCGATGGGGCCGTTGGCGGCGCGCTCGACGAGCTGGGCCAGCACGGTGGCCAGGGACGGCGGGAAGCCCCGCCGGGTGGTGGGCTCGCCCGCGGCGACGCCGACCGCGCGCACGGCGCGGGCCACCCGGGTCAGCGAGTCCACCAGCAGCAGCACGTCGCGGCCCGCGTCGCGGAAGCCCTCGGCCAGGGCGGTGGCGGCCTCGGCGGCGCGCAGCCAGGTCAGCGGCGGATCGTCGGCGCGGGCGGCCACGATGACCGTGCGGGCCCGCGCGGCCGGGCTCAGCCGGCGCACGGCGTCGCCGATCTCGCGGCCGCGCTCGCCCACGAGGGCCAGCACCACCACGTCCACCGAGGTCTGGGCCGCCAGCTGAGCCAGCAGGGTGCTCTTGCCCACGCCGGGGCCGGCCTCCAGGGCCACCCGCTGGCCCGCGCCCAGGCAGCACAGGCCGTCGATGACCCGCACGCCGGTGGGCAGGGGGCGGTCCACGGGGGCCCGCACCAGGGGGTCGGGGGCGCGCCGGTGCAGGGGCCAGCTGGGCTCGGGCAGCGCGGGCCCGCCGTCCAGGGGCTCGCCCAGGGCGTTGAGCACGCGGCCCAGCACCCCGTCGCCCGCGGGCAGCCGGGGCACGCCGCCCACCCGCCGACTCGGCTGCCAGGCCCTGCTCGAGGGCGACGTCGTGATCGACGTGCCGCCGGAGAGCCAGGCCCATCGCCAGGTCGTGCGCAAGCGCGCCGAGGTCCATGGCATCAGCCTCAACCCGGCGGTGAAGCTGCACTACGTCG
>JAUHVS010000876.1 GCA_030424955.1 bacterium
TGTGGCGAAGATGTACCACCTGCCGTGCAGGTGGGCAACGGCGCGCGTGGGCGCGGCCGCGCGCGATCAGGCGTCGTCCCAGGCCTGCCGGCGGTCGGCGCGGTGCTGGGTGGTGGTGGTCTGGCGCGCGTGCTGTTCGACCAGGGCCAACCCATCGGTGGCCTTGCGCGCAGCCCGGAGCAGGGACACCAGCGTGTCGCCCCCGATGAAGCGCCGGGGCAGGCGGTAGGCGTCTGCGGGGCCCGGCAGGCCCGCCTCTTCGAGGGCGGCGGCGGCGGCCGCATCGACGCTGGCCTGCACCGGGGTGAGGGCGGAGGCGCCCTCAGGCGTGCCGTCGGCTGGTGGCGGCGCCTCGCGCCAGCGGATGGCGTGCGCCTGGGCCGCAGCCGCGGTCGCCGCAGCCTGGGCGTGGCGCGCCGCGACCGCCTTGCAGTGCGCCGGATCGGCCTCGGTGTCGGTGGCGGCCACGAAGGCCTCGCGGACGGCGCGGGTGACGAACTGGGCGGCGTCCTCGGCCAGCAGGTTCGCGATCCGTTCGGTGAGATCCTTGAGCGTGTCGGTCCAGTACTCGGCGTTCGACATGGCGCAGACCCTCAGCGCGTTGTGACCCAGACGGCGAGAGGGTAACGTGGTCGTGACGGTGACGCACGCGTCAGTGCGACCCTTGGTGGAAGTGCCCCATGACCGAAGCCCGCATCCTGCTCGTCGAGAGTGACCCCCGGGTTGCTTCCCTCCTGCGCCGCTTCCTGGAGCGGTCGGGGCACGTGGTCGTCGAGGCCACGAACGCCGAGGACGCGCGGGCACAGCTGCGGGCCGATCCCTTCGAGGTGTTGCTGCTGCGCATGAACCTGGGCGATGGCCGCGCCCACGACGTCATGGCGGACGCGCAGGCGGTTGGCCACGAACTGAGCATGGTGCTGACGGGGTCGCGGAGCACCGCGGATCGCTTCGCCCAGCGCACCGACTGTGTGGGGGCGATCTTCCTGATCAAGCCCTTCACTGCCCGCGATCTGGCGCGGGTGATGGACGACGCCCTCATGCAGCACCGGCTGCTCATCGACTCGATCCCGGCCGAGGCGCTCGACCTCGACGACGTGTTTGATGACGCCATCGACGCCTCGGTGGGGCCGGCCTCGCTGCAGACTGGCCGCCCGCACGGCTACGACCTGGGCGTGCAGTCGGCGCTCGGCCTGGGCGGGGGCGCGGGCGGGCTGCTGCCGCCGCCCTCCAACCCGCCAGCGGACGTCGCGGCGGCGCTGGCGCGGGGGGACGGGACGGACGACCTGGGCTCTCTGTTGGGGCCCAGCCTGGGCTCGGCGGCTGGCTGGGACGCGGAGGACGAGGCGGCGAGCGAGGCAGACGCAGCGCTCGGTGGGCAGGGCGACGTCGGTGACCTGCTGGACGACGGCGGGGCCGCGCCTGGCCTGGGGGCTGAGGCGGCGCCCGAGCCCTTCGACCCGCCGGCGCCACCACGCACCGAGACGCAGCTGCTGATCCGAGACGGCCAGCTGTTTGCCGGCACCGAAGAGGCCCGCGTGGAGCGGTGGGACGCGGCGACGGTCGAGGCCGAGGCGGCCCAGCAGCGGGCCGACATGCCGCCGGAGGACGAGGTGCAGTTTCGGCTGCGTCCCATGGTGGGCGACGCGCCCGATGACCCCCGCGGCATCTACGGTGAGCAGTCCCTCCCGGCGATCCTGGTGAGCTGCTTTCGCGACATGTTCACGGGCCGGCTGGTGCTCCAGCGGGGCTCCGTGCACAAGGTCGTCGCCTTTGCGGGCGGCCAGATCGTCTCGACCAGCAGCAACCTGCGATCCGAAGAGCTCGGTCAGAGCCTGCTGCAGTCGGGGCTGCTGCGGGCAGAGGACCTCGCCCTGGCGCTGACCCGGGCGCAGGCCGATGGGACGACGCTCGAGGCGACGCTGCTGGCGCAAGGCGCGGTGACGCCCACCGGTCTGGGCGCGCAGCTGGCGCAGTTGGCAC
>JAUHVS010000108.1 GCA_030424955.1 bacterium
TCGACTTCTCAGTGACGACGGGCCGGACGATAATCTGATGCGGGATCATTGTGCGTCACCCTTTCCACCGCGGCTGAGACGGGACTCGACCTCGCGGAGCGAGCTCTCCGAGATCACCAGCTTGGGGAAGCGGAGGATGTCGTAGACGTTGACGCCGCGGGTCTCCAGGAAGCTCGCGCTCGGGATGTTCCGCGAGCTGAGCAGGAGGTTGCGGTTGTCGGTGTCGACGAGGAGCGCCGAGCTCACCTCGAGCTTGCCGAGGATCGCGTTCAGGGCCTTCGTCTTGACCTCGGGCAGCGTCAGGTCGCGGACGACGACGAGGTTGCCCTCCTTGGCCCGCAGGCTGAGCGCCGAGCGGAGCGCACCCGCGCGCACCTTCTTGTTGACGTGGAAGGCGTAGGATCGAGGGCGAGGCCCGTGGACCTGGCCACCGCCGCGTTCGGCGAGTACCGCGGGATCACCGAGGCCCTGCGCCCGGCGGCGGCGGCGCTGACCGCGCAGGTGCGCCGCTTCGACGCCAGCGCCCCCGATCTCACCGCCGAGCTGCTGCTGCTGCAGGGCGTGGACGTGTACATCAAGGTCGAGAGCGGCCCGGCCGAGGCCCGCCAGTTCAGCGTGCGCGCCGTGCGCGTGGCCGCCCCGCCCGAGCAGCGCTGCGCCCTGGCCCAGCAGCTCGCCGCCGCGTGCAGCGATGGCGCCAGCGAGCTCTGCCCGGCGGGCTTCAACTTCGACCACCAGGTGAAGGTCGCCTGCGAGAGCGCGCCCAACACCAACCCCACCCTCGCGCTCTTCGAGGTGGCCGGCCTGAGCGGCACCGCCACGGCCACCGCGGGCAGCAAGCTCACCCTGCGGGTGTTGCCCGCCGAGGGCGCCCGGCAGACGTTCTATCAGGACGACGCCAACACCCAGTGCCCCGACAGCGACGGCGATCCCGAGGTCCGCGGCGGGCCCTGCGTCGAAGAGATCTACTACCGCTGGTACACCACCGGCGGCGAGCTGGAGAACGCGGTCACCTTCGAGAGCGACCGCACCATCGACCGCGACAGCGTGCTCACCGTGCCCGATGAGCCGGGGCCGCTGACGGTGTTGGTGGTGGCGTTTGATGGCCGGGGTGGCGTGACCGCCCTGCGCCGTGAGCTGCAGGTGGTCGCCGCGCCGTAGCCCGCGTGCCCGGGGGCGAGCGCCGGGGCCTCAGGGCCGCCGGCGCCCTGCGGGGCCTCAGAGGGCGCCGCAGACCCAGGTGGTGTTGGGGTTGAAGGTGTCCTCGGGGCAGATGCTGGCCTCGGAGCAACCACAGGCGCCGTCGTAGCAGGTGTCGACGTTGCCCTCGGTGCAGTCGGCGTCCGCCGTGCAGCGGCACACCCCGTCATCGCCGCAGGCCGACGCGTTGAAGGCGCAGCTGTCGGCGGTGCACACACAGCGGCCGCTGTCCACGTCACACACCGGGTAGTCGGCCGCGGCGCAGTGCGCGTTCTCCGTGCAGAAGATCTCGCAGAAGACCGTCTCGTTGTCGGTGTTGCAGCGCGCGCGGGTCTGCGCGCAGGCCGTGATGGCCTCACCCTCGGGGAAGGTGGTCTGCTCGCTGTCGGCCTGGCCGAGCACGTCGCAGGCCACGAACTCGCTGGGCAGGTTGGCGCAGACGCCACCGTCGCCGTAGGCGATGCACGCCTGGGTGCCGCCCGCCGCGCCGGCGCAGTCGGCCTGCTGCGCGCAGGCCTGGATCCAGCCGCTGAGGGTCGCGGTGCAGGTCGCGTCGTCGGCACAGGCCGCGGGGGCCTCAGCGGGCTCACAGCGCTGGCTGGCGCCGCAGACGAAGCCGTCCAGGCAGTCGGCGTCGACCATGCACTGCTCTTGGCAGATCTTGAAGTCGCCGCCCATGCCGCCGGCACCACCGGCGCCGCCTTCGCCGCCCATGCCACCGGCGCCGCCTTCGCCGCCCATGCCACCGGCGCCGCCTTCGCCGCCCATGCCACCGGCGCCACCGGCACCACCAGCGCCGCCTTCGCCGCCCATGCCACCGGCGCCACCGGCACCACCAGCGCCGCCCACGCCACCGGCGCCGCCGGCACCACCAGCACCACCAGCGCCGCCCTCGCCGCCCATGCCGCCCGCGCCCGCCATGTCGGGGGTCGGCGTCATGTCAGCGCGCACGGCCATGTCGGCCCGCGGGGCCATGTCGGGCCGCAACACCTCGGGCAGCACGCACCAGCCCTCGGGGCTGCACACCGTGCCGGCCTTGAAGGCGCAGGCGTTCTCATCGCCGATGCGGCACTCGTCCTCCTGCAGATCAGGCGTACAGGCCGCAAAGGTCATCAGCGCGCCAGCCGTCGCGGCGGCGCGCACCATCATGCGCACGTTGCGCTTCATCAGAACGTCCCCCCAAGACCGACCATGGCGCCCCCCTCGGGGAGCGGCGAGATGCTGGCGGCGTAGCCGTCGCCCGGATCCATGGCCCACAGCAGGCCACCGACCACGATGGCGGTGGCGCCGATGCCGTAGGCCACGTTGGCGCCCAGCGCCCAGTTCTCGGCGTCATCCTTGAGGCCGAGCTTCTCGCGCCGATCGACGCTGCCGTTGAACTCGTCGGCCTTGTCGTTGGCCTGCATGCCCGCCAGCACGCCGCCGGTGACCGCCAGGCCGCCCACGACGAAGGAGAACACCGCCCAGGGCTTGAGGCTCGGGCGCGAGCGCGGCGCCGGCGCGACGGGCGCGGCCCCGTTGACGCCGCCCCCACCCACGGCGGGGCGGGTGGTGGTGGGCTTGCGGCGCACCATCGGCTTGCGGGTCACGGTGGGCTTGGTGCCCGTGCGGGGCTTCTTGGCCACCACCGGGCGGCTGGTGGCGGGCTTCTTGGCCACGCCCGGCTTCTTGGTCACGGGGCGCTTGGTGATGGGGCGCTTGTTGGTCGGCCGCTTGGCCACCGGGCGCTTCGTGGCCGGGCGCTTCGCCGCGGGCTGCTTGCTGGTGGGCTGCTTGATGGCGGGCTTCTTGGTCGCCGGCCGCTTGGCCGCCGGCTTGCGCACCGTGGGGCGGCCCAGGGTGGGCTTCTTCGCCGGCGCCTTGCCCGCGATGGCCTTGGGCAGGCCCCCCTTGGCGAGCTTGAAGCTGAGCTTCGTCTGGCCCCCAGCCTTGACCATGACCGTGCGGGTCTGGGTCTGGTAGCCGCGCTGGCTGACCTCAACCTTACGGCGTCCGGCCGCCACGGCCATCGGCTTGCCCGGCTTGTACGGCATGGCCTTGCCATCGACGGTCACGCTGACCGTGCTCGGCTGGGCCTGGATAAGCAGCTGGCCCGAGCTCGGCGCCATCAGGCCGATCAGGACGGCGAACGCTGTGATCATGGGTCTTCCTCCCCTGGTGGTGTGTCCCGCCGGCGCTCCCCCCGGGGATCGCGGGCGGGCGCCCGACGCCGATTCGTACACCAGATTCACGCGGTTTGGAAAACCACACGCCCGCGAGAGAGCAACGGTCGCGCCGCCCGGCGCGTCGATGGTACGACCCTGCCCACAACGGGAGGTGCTTCATGGCTGGTTGGCAACTCGACGCAGGACGGATCAAGGGCGTGCCCGGGCCCGTGCTGCTGGTGGTGATGGATGGGGTCGGCCTGGGACCAGGGGACGCCGGGGACGCCGTTCAGCTGGCCCGCACGCCCACGCTGGACGGCGTGATGGCCACCCACGGGCACCTGGCCCTGGCCGCCCACGGCACGGCGGTGGGCCTGCCCAGCGACGCCGACATGGGCAACAGCGAGGTGGGCCACAACGCCCTGGGCGCCGGCAAGGTCTATGACCAGGGCGCGAAGCTGGTGGAGGCCGCCCTGGCGGACGGCTCGCTCTTCGCCGGGGAGACCTGGCGCTGGCTGCTGGACGGCGTGCGCGCCCACGGCGAGGCCCTGCACTTCATCGGCCTGCTCAGCGACGGCAACGTGCACAGCCACGAGGCCCACCTGCACGCGATGCTGCGTCAGGCCGCCCGCGAGGGCGTGGCCACCGCCCGGGTGCACATCCTGCTCGACGGCCGCGACGTGGGGGCGATGACCGCCCTGACCTACGTGGCCCGGCTCGAGGCCGTGCTGGCCGAGCTCAACGCCGGGGGCCGCGACTACCGCATCGCCAGCGGCGGCGGCCGCATGACCGTCACGATGGATCGCTACGAGGCCGAGTGGGCCATGGTGGCCCGCGGCTGGGCGCTGCACGTGCACGGCGACGGGCGCCGGTTCCCGTCGGCCGAGCAGGCCATCGAGACCCTGCGCGCCGAGGGCGGCGGCACCACCGATCAGTTCCTGCCGGGCTTCGTCATCGCCGACGAGGCTGGCCCCGTGGGGCCCATCCGCGATGGCGCCAGCGTGGTGTTCTTCAACTTCCGCGGCGACCGGGCCATCGAGATCTCCCGCGCCTTCGAGGACGACGGCCTCGACGCCTTCGACCGCGGCGCCCGCCCCCGCGTGCGCTACGCGGGCATGATGCAGTACGACGGCGACCTCAAGCTGCCCGCGCGCTTTTTGGTCACCCCGCCCCACATCGAGCGCACGCTGGGCGAGTACCTGGCCCGCAACGGCGTGTCGCAGTTCGCCTGCAGCGAGACCCAGAAGTACGGCCACGTGACCTACTTCTGGAACGGCAACCGCTCGGGGTACTTCGACGACACGATCGAGACCTACCAGGAGATCCCCAGCGATCTCGTGCCCTTCGAGGATCGGCCCTGGATGAAGGCCGGCGAGATCACCGACGCCACGCTGGCGGCGCTGCCCACCCACAAGCACCTGCGCATCAACTTCGCCAACGGCGACATGGTGGGCCACACCGGGCACCTGGGGGCGTCGATCATGGCCGTCGAGGCGGTGGATCTGTGCCTCGCCCGGCTGCTCGCGGCGGTGAAAAAGCTCAACGGCGTGGCCCTGATCACCGCCGATCACGGCAACGCCGACGAGATGTTCATGCGCGACAAGACCGGCGCCTTCGTGGCCGAGACCGGCGGCGGGTTCCGCGCCCGCACCAGCCACAGCCTCAACCCGGTGCCGCTGTGCCTGTATGACCCCCACCACCACGCGCCGGCGCTCGCGCCGACGGTGGCCCGCCCCGGGCTCGCCAACGTGGCCGGCACCGTGGTCGAGCTGCTCGGCTACCGCACCCCCGACGATCTGCAGCGCTCGCTGCTGGGCCCTGCCTGATGGCGGCCGAGGCCACGAGCGTCCCCATGTGGGCGAGCGTCAACGGGCACCTGAGCCCCGCGGCCGAGGCCGTGATCCCGGCGCTGGACCGCGGGTTCCTGTTCGGCGACGCCGTCTATGAGGTGTTCAGCACCCGCGAGGGCCGCCCCCTGTTCTGGGCGGAGCACCTGGCCCGCCTGCAGCACTCCGCCCGGCGCACGGGGGTGGATCCGGCGCGCATCGACGGCCCCAAGCTCCTCGCCGAGGTGCGCGCGCTGTGCGCCTGCCTGGCCAGCCCCGAGGCCTACGTGCGGCTGATGCTCTCGCGGGGCGTGAGCCTGGATCTCGGCCTTGATCCCCCCGCCGATCTCACGCCCAGCCGGGTGATCTATGCCCGGCCGCTGACGCCCGTGCCCGCCACCTTGAAGGCCGAGGGCTGCGCGCTGATGACCACCATCGTGCCGCGGCGCGACGACGGGCAGCTGGTGGCGAAGACGTCGTCGCGGCAGGGCGCCATCACCGAGCGGGCCGCCGCCCGCGCCGCCGGCGCCTACGAGGCCCTGCGCATCGACCGCCTGGGCCGGGTGCTGGAGGGGGCCACGAGCACGCTGTTCGCCGTGCGCGACGGCGAGGTGCTCACCCCCCCGCTCAGCCTGGGCGTGCTCGACGGCATCACCCGCCGGCACGTGCTGCAGGCGGCCCGGGCCCTGGGCCTGGGCGTGCATGAGTCGGTGATCCCCGCCAGCCAGCTGCGGCGCCTGGACGAGGTGTTCATCTGCAGCAGCACCCGCGGGGTGGTGCCCGTGCGCGCCATCGACGGCCACCCCTTCGCGGCCCCCGGCCCGGTGACCGCGCGCCTGTCGGCGGCGTACGAGGCCGCGGTGGACAGCCACCTCGGATGAGCGCCCGGCGGCGCGGGCCCCCCCCGCTGCGCCCGCCAGCCCGGCCGCGGCGTGGGCTGGGCGGGCGCAGGCTGCGCAGCCTCGCGCTGGCCTGGCTCGCGCTCTGCGCCGGCTGCGACGACGGCCCCCCGGCCGCCGAGCCCCGCTACGCCGACGCCGATCCGGCCCTGCACACCACCCTGCGCCCCAGCCGCGAGTGCGCCCCCTGCCACCCCCGGCAGGTCGAGGAGTTCGCGGCCTCCCCCATGGCCTATGCCGCGTTCTCGCCCGTGTTCACGGCCTTTGAGCGCGCGCTCAACGCCACCTTCGGCGGCCGCTTCGGGCCCGACGGCGAGGGCGCCGCGGCCGACTTCTGCGTGCGCTGTCACGCGCCCACCGCCGTCGCCCGCGGGGATCTGGGGGCCGGCGACAGCCTGCGCGACCGGCTGACCCACCCGAGCGACGACGCCATCACCTGTGAGCTGTGCCACCGCGCCGAGGCCCCCGCCCGGCACGCCCTGGCCGTGGCGCCCGGCTTCGTGAAGCGCGGGCCCCTGCTGGACCCGCAGCCCAACCCCTTCCACGGGCAGGCGGCGGGGGCCGATCCCCTGCTGGCCTCGGCTGAGTTTTGCGGCGCCTGCCACGACGTGCAGGTGCCCGGCGTGCTCGACGTGGTGGCCCGGGAGGTGGACGCCGACGGCGTGCCCTTCGGGCGGCTCGAGGATCTGTTCAGCGAGTGGGCGCGCAGCCCCTGGGCCGACGCCGACCACCCCCGCAACCCGCTGCGGGGGCAGCCGGGCGTGCCCGGCCTGCACGACGGCCGGCAGGGCGAGGGCGAGGTGGTGACCTGCCAGGACTGCCACATGAGCCTGTACCCCAGCCGGGGCTTCGCGGACGCGGTGCCCGCCGAGGCCTTCGCGGGGGTCGATCCGGCCAGCCTCACCCGCAAGGCCCACAAGCTGTACCCCACCGGCCCCGCCGCCGAGGCGATGGCGCCGCTGCCCCGCCGCCGGGTGAGCACCCACGTCTTCGCCGGCGCGAGCCACCCGCTGGTGCCCTGGCCCCTGGACCCCGCCCTGGACGCGCAGGCCGCCCTGAGCGTGCCCCCCGCGGCCTTCTTCGACCCGGACGATCCCAGCCTGGCGGACGCCCGCGCGGCGGCCGAGATCCACGGGCGCACCGGCGTCGAGGCCGGCTGCGAGGGCGCGGTGGACGGCTGGGCCCAGCCCGCCTGCCTGCACGCCCGCCGCACGGCGCTGCTGCGGGCGGCGGTCACCCTGTCGGCGGACGCGCTGCCCGCGCAGGCCTACGCGGGCGGCGAGCTGGATCTGCCCCTGTGGGTCGAGAACGTAGGCGCCGGCCACCGGGTGCCGGCGGGCATGAGCCAGGAGCGCGAGACCTGGGTGGAGCTGACCCTGGTGGACGCGGGCCAGCCCTGCACCGTGGACGCCGAGTGCCAGGCGCTGATGGCGCCGCGGCGCTTCGCCGAGGACCCCCTCACGGCCTGCGCGCCGGACGATCCGGTGTACGCCGGCGGCACCTCGGTGGACTACGCCATGCGGGCCGAGCGCAGCGGCCTGTGCGATCCCGACCGGCGGCGCTGCGTGGTGTACCGCTCGGGCTACCTGGTGGATCACGACGGCGACGGGCGCACCCACGACGAGCCCCTGCGCGAGGCCATCGTCGAGCTCGACCCCCTGACCCTGGCCGAGACCTGCGTGGCCCCCGGCCCGGACGTCGACCAGCGCGGCCTGGGCATCGACCAGGGGCTGGTGGCGTTCCACAACGAGCTGCACCGGGTGGCCACCGACGCCGACGGCCAGCCGGTGCCCGAGCCCCAGGCCGAGCGCTGGCTGCGCCCCCAGGCCGCGCCGGTCGTCCCGCAGCCCGAAGACCCACCGGTGCTCGATCAGCCGGCGGCCGCGCGGCGCTCGCCCTACTACACCGAGCAGGCCCTGTTCGAGCAGGTGCGCTGGCAGCCGGCGCCCCACGACGGGGGGCGCTTCGGCCTGACGGTGGGCTCGGTGCTGCGGGCCAACCGCTTCTTCAACGGCCGCAGCCTGGCGCCCTTCGAGCCGCGGCTGGCCCGCTACCGGGTGACGGTGCCGGAGGCGGTGGTGGGGCCCCTGCAGGTGGACGCGCGGGTGCGCTTCCGGTTCTTCCCCCCGCGCACCCTGCGCGCCCTGGCCGAGCGGGAGGCCACGGTGGGCACCGGGCTGGTGCACGAGGCGATGATCGATCGGTCGCTGCTGATCGTGGACCTGGCCGAGATCAGCGCCCAGATCACGGTGCTGCGCTAGCCGACCCCTCGACGGGGACCGTGACCACCACGCTGCCCAGCGATCCCGTGCGGGCGGCGAGGGCGTGGGCCGCGGGCAGCTCTGCGAGGGGCAGGGTGGCGTGCACCACCGGCCGCAGGGCCCCCTGCTCGATGAGCGCACACACCGCCTGCAGGCCCGCCGCGCCGCCCATCGACACCCCGAAGATCGCCCGCTGGGGGCGCCGGCAGGTGCGGGCCATGTGCCACAGGATGCCCACGCTGAGGCTCAGGGTGAGGAACCGGCCCGTGGCCGTGAGCGCGCGCCGGCAGGCCCCGAAGCGGGCGACGCCCGGGGTGTCGAAGATGACGTCGTAGGCCGGCCCGGGGGCGCGCAGGGCTTGCTCGACGGTGGGGTAGATCCGCTCGGCGCCCAGGGCGCGGGCGGCGGCGGCGTGGGCCGGGCGGCACACCGCCGTGACCTCGGCCCCCAGGTGCCGCGCGATCTGCACGGCGAAGCGGCCCACGCCGCCCACCGCGCCCACGATCAGCACCCGCTGGCCCGCGGTGACCCCGCCGAGGGTGGCGAGGAAGTGGTGGGCCGTGACCGCCCCGTAGGGCACGGCCGCCGCCTCGGCGTCGCTCAGGCCGGCGGGGGTGGGGGCGATGGCGCTGTCGGCCGACACCCGCAGCTGCTGGGCGTAGGCGCCCGCGTCGCACAGGCCGAACACCCGCTGGCCCACCGAGAACGCCGTGACCTGCGGGCCCACCGCGCGCACCCGGCCCGCGTACACCGTGCCCTGCACCCGGTGCTTGGGCCGCAGCAGCCCCATCATGAGCCGGCCGGGCAGCCAGCCGATGCCGGGGAAGTCGGCGGCGCGGACCCGCCGGTCGCCGTAGGTCACGGTGCTGGCGGTCACCTGCACCAACACCTCGCCCGCCGCCACCGTCGGCGCGGGCACCTCGGCCAGCTCGAACACATCGGGCGCGCCGTAGCGCGCGCTCACCATCGCCTGCATGGGTACCTCCTGGGTGGAAGGGGGCCGCGCGGGGGCGGCGGCCCGGTCACGCAGACCCTAGGCGTTCATGGACGTTGAGCGCTTCGCCAGAAACCGCAGGTGTGCTATGCGTTTTCGCATGGACTGGCGATCGATCCGCTTCGACTGGAACCGCGCCCGGGCCTTCCTGGTGGCGGCAGAAGAGGGCTCCTACTCCGCCGCCGCGCGGGCCCTGGGCCTCACCCAGCCCACGGTGGGCCGGCAGGTCGCGGCCCTGGAGGCCGAGCTCGAGGTGGCCCTCTTCGAGCGCGCGGGCCACCGGCTGGCGCTGACCCCGGCGGGCCTGTCGCTGGTGGAGCACGTGCGGGCCATGGGCGACGCCGCGACCCGGGTGTCGCTGGCGGCGAGCGGGCAGGCGGCCTCCCTGATCGGCGAGGTGTGCGTGTCGGCCAGCGAGCTGATCGCCGCGGCGTGGCTGCCGGCGCTGCTGGCGCCGCTGCAGCGCGCGCACCCCGGGCTGGTCATCGAGATCGTGGCGTCGAACGCCCCGAGCGATCTGCGGCGCCGCGAGGCCGACATCGCCGTGCGCAACTTCCGGCCCAACGCGCCCGATCTGGTGGCCCGCAAGCTGGGCGACAGCGACACCTACCTGTACGGCTCGACGGCCTACCTGGCCGCGCTGGGCGGGCCCACCACGCCCGCCGACCTGGCGGCCGCCACCTTCATCGGGTTCGACGAGACCGACGCCCTGCTGCGGCACTACCAGGCCCTGGGCCTGCCCCTCACCGCGGCCAACTTCCGGGTGCGCACGGCCAGCCAGCACGCCCAGTGGGCGCTGGCGCAGGCGGGGGCCGGGCTGTGCTTGATGCTGGCCGACATCGGCGACGGCGCGCCCGACATGCACCGGGTGCTGCCCGATCGGGTGCGGCTGAGCTTCCCCACCTGGCTGACGGCCCACCGCGAGGTGCGCAGCAGCCGGCGGGTGCGGGTGGTGTTCGACGTGCTGGCGGCAGGGCTGAGCGCCCGCCTGGGCGGGGCTGCGGGGGGCTGAGGGGGGCTGAGGGGCCCTACTCCTGCATCAGCTTCTGGGCCGCGGCCTTCTGCGCCTCGAGCCGGGCCTTCTCGGCGGCCCGCTCGGCCGCGCTCTTGTTGATCACGAACTTGGTCTCGGCGAGCACCGGGCTGTTGGCCGTGCGGCTGATGATCAGCAGGTACTTGCGCTGCTCCGGCTGGTTGAGGTCGTCCTTGGCCTCGCCCAACAGCTCGTCGCGCCGCAGCACCGTGCCGCCCGCCAGGATCCGGTTCTTGTCCTGGGCCGGGTAGATGGGGAAGTCGAAGAGGAACCGCTGGCCGTCGGTGATCTCGAACAGCCGTCCCGTGAACTCGCGGCCGGTCTCGGTGCGCCGGAAGAAGGCCATGAACTCGAGGCTCAGGCGCCCCTCGTCGCTGTACTCGAAGGTCTTCTTGTCGACCTTCTTCATGTGCTGGATGAACTGCTTGTCGGACTTGAAGCGCGCCGGGAAGGCGTGCGCCGAGGTCACGATCTTGCCCTTGAACACGTCCGCGGGCTTGCGGGCGTGGGCAGCGGGGACCGCGAGCAGGGTCAGGAAGATGAGAGCGGCGAGGCGTCGCACAGCATGTCCCTGGGCCAGAGGTGATCGGGTGGCGCCGCGGAGCGTAGCAGGTTGACCCAGGCCAACGGGAGTTGACCCCCGCCGCCCCGCGGCGGACCCTCGGCCCCATGGGATGGCCAGTGCTCGTGTCGATGGCGGTGGGGGGGATCGCCGGGGGCCTCGCGGGGCTGCTGGACGCGGCCCCCGCCTGGGCCGCCGGCGGGCCGCGGGCCCTGGGCGCGGGTTGGGGCGTGGGCGCCTGCCTCGGCCTGCTGGCCGGTGGCCTCGCGGGCTGGTCTCGCGGCGCCCGGGCGCCCATCGGCTGGCCCGCGCGCCTGCGCCGGCTGCACCGGGCCCTGTGGCGCGGCCGCCACCACCCCCTGCAGGACCAGACCCGCGCCGTGGCCACGCTGTGGGTCGCGGCCGCCGCCCTGCACCTCGCGCTGCCCCTGGGCGTCGCGGGGGCCACCCGGATCCTGGGCCGCGTGCAGAGCGCGCTCTTCGCCGGGCTGGGGGTCGCCCTGGTCGCCCTGGGGCTCCTGTTGGTGCTCGGGCCCGTCGCCGTGACCGTGCGGGCGGGCGTCGGCCGCGGCCTCGAGGGCCTCGCGCGGCGCTGGCCCCGGGCCCTCGGCCCGTGGGTACACCCGCTGCCCCACAGCGTAGGGGCCCTGGGCTGGCTGGCGTTCAGCGCCTACACGTGGGCGCAGCAGGCCCCCGAGGGGGTGGTGGGCCCGACCGTGCGGCTGGTGGGCAGCCTGGCCATCGGCGTGGGCGTGGGCGTCGGCCTCACGCCACCGGCGCTCCGCTGGCGACCCGCGCAGCGGGCGGGGGTGGTGTGGGTGTGGGTCGGCGCCAGCGCGCTGCTCGCCGTGGGCGCCGCCCTGGTGGGCCTCGCGCACCCGGGCAGCCGCGCGGCGCTCGGCGCCCACGCCAGCGTCACGGGCTGGATGGCCCGGGCGACGCGCTCAGCCGAGACGCCGGCCCTCACCCCGGCGGATCCGGTCAGCCTGGCAGACCCTTGAGGCTCGCGGGCCACGTCAGCGCGAGCCAGCGCGCGGCGCGCCGGTCCCACCGGGCCGTGACCCGCCGGGCGAGGCGCTGATGTGAAGATGAGGGTGTGCGGGGTGGGCCGGCGCGCCCGATGAGGGGCGCCGGGCCGCGCGAGGGGAGAGGCCGCCCTGGCCGCGGGCCGGTCAGGGGCTGGCCGGCGCCGTGGCCGGGCTCAGAACGGGATGGGGTCGTCATCGGGCGGGGCACCCCCGCCGCCGCCCCAGCCGCCGCCGCCGCCCTGGCTGCCGCCGCCCTGGCTGCCGCCGCCGCCCCAGCCGCCGCCGCCCTGGCCACCGCCCTGGCTGCC